>JAPUKM010000228.1 GCA_027295645.1 Chloroflexota bacterium
TGGTAGCCAGCACCTCGCCGGGTCCTGCTCCAGGAGATTCTGTGGGTATCGTGCTGCGAATCGTCGTCCCTAAGTCCAGCTGAGATTCTATGTCAAAGGTGCCCCGAAGGGCCTCAGTCCGATACCTTAGATTAGCCAGGCCGAAGTGTCCTGTTAGAGGTGCATTGTTGACACCGCTTTGATCAAATCCCTTCCCGTCGTCAGAAATACAGAGTTCAATCGTGGCTTCACCCCACACCAGATGGATGCGGACCGTGCTGGCCTGAGCATGTGCAATGATGTTGGCGATTGATTGCTCAATCGTCCTGTAAATAGCTATACCTTGAGTCTCGGGCAACTTGCAGTCCCCAAACCCCTTTGCGCGTAGACTCACTTCAATCGAATATGGATTAATGATAGGGCGGAGGGCCAGCTCGCTCAGATGGGAGGTGACTGCCTTCAAGAGGCCCAGGTTTGTTAGGCTCGCTGGGTAGATGCCTTGGACAATTTCTCGCAAGCGGCGAACCGTCTCATCCACTTTCTCACGAGCCTCAACTATCCCCGTTTTTAGTTCCCGGTGACCATTTGTCTCCGCTCGCAATAGCATCAGGTCCATAGCCAGGGCTCCTAGGCGGCCCATGACATCATCGTGGATCTCTGCCGCCAGGATTTTCCGCTCATCTTCTCGAGCGGAGTGTACCGCCTCATAGCGTTTGAACTCCTCCAGCTTAAGGTCGACCTCGCGTGCCAACTCTTCCCCCCGCTTGCGCTCAATGGCATACCGTATCGAGCGCATTAGCAGTTCGCCATTCACCTCTCCCTTGAAAAGATAGTCCTGCGCTCCCTCCCGTACTACCTGAAGCGCTACGGCCTCCTCCTCCATGACTGTAGCTACTACGATGGGGACCTCCGGGGCCCGGTTGTGTATCTGAATAAAGGTCTCAATTCCTTGGCAGTCTGGTAGACCGAGGTCTAACAGAATGACATCAAAGGACTGTTGATCAAGATACCCTACCGCCTCTCGCACTTTCATCGCGTGCGTCACCTCCAAAGGGACGGACCTAATTTGTCGCAGGGCCAGCCGGATCAGCTCTGCGTCGTCAGGGTCGTCCTCCACCAGCAGCAGGTTGATGTGATTATCTTGCATCCTGATTACGTCCTCGGCAGCTTCACGATGCTCAGCCAAAAGTCCTCGATAACACTCACTATCCTCATGAACTGAGTTAGATCGACCGGCTTGGTGATAAAGCAGTTGGCGTGGAGGTCGTAGGCTTTCAAAATGTCCGCTTCATCCTCCGACGTGGTTAGCACGACAACCGGGATGCGCTTCAGGTTTTCATCGACCTTTATCTCGGCAAGGACTTCTCGGCCGTCCATCTTAGGCAGGTTTAGATCAAGGAGGATGACATCCGGACGGGGCGCGTAGGAATATTTTCCGTCTTTATGGAGGTACTCCATTGCCTCCACCCCGTCGCCTACCACCTCCAAGTTGATGTGGATCTTGGCCTCCTTGAGAGCTTCATCAGTTAGCTCTACATCATCCGGGTTGTCTTCGACCATCAAGATGTTGATGACTTCCTCACCCTGTCGCATTGGTTTCCTCCTGTCCTCGTATTCTGAAATAGAATGTCGAGCCCTCGCCTAGTTCCGACTCCACCCAAATGGTTCCCCCGTGGCGTTCCACTACATTCTTGGCGATGGCCAGGCCAATACCTGTGCCGGGATACTCTGCCCTGCCGTGCAATCGCTGGAAGATTAAGAAGATGCGTTCGGCATACTTAGGCTCCATTCCGATGCCGTTGTCCCGTATCGAGAACAACCAGTCGCGGTCGGAGGGAGCTACTCCAATATGAATTCTTGGTGCCTGGCCGTCCCGGAACTTGATGGCGTTGCCGATCAGGTTCTGAAACAATTGCTCCAACTGGGTATCATCGCCCGTCACACTGGGGAGGGAATCGTGAGTGACAACCGCCCCGGTCTCTTCAAGGGTTATTTGCAGATTGCCCAGAACGCGGTCCAGCAGAGCCGAGAGGTCGCACGGTTCGAAGGGCCGGGCCTGGGTCTGCAAGCGAGCGTACGACAACAGGTCGTGGATTAAAGTTCGCATCCGGCCTCCTGCGTCCACGGCGCGCGTAATGAATCTTTCGCCGTCGGAATCGAGTTTGTCTTTGTACCGGGATTCCAGAAGCTGTAAAAAGCTTACAACCGACCGCAGCGGCGCCTGGAGGTCATGGGAGGCTACATAGGCAAACTGGTTTAGTTCGGCATTGGAACGAGCCAAGGCCGCTGACTTTTCCACCAGCGCTTCTTCGGCCCGCTTGCGCTCGGTGATATCTCCGGCGACGCAAACTATTGACCGCATCCCGCCGCTCGCGTTATCCGTTGTGATTGAACCCGCAAACAACACCGGTATCTTGCTGCCGTCCTTTGCGCAGTAGGTTCGCTCTACACTGGAGATGGGCCCAGCTCGAATCAAGTCCTCAGTTCCGGTCACCCCGAACAGCTCTTCCAACGGACAGATGGTAGCCATTGGCATCCCGATGATTTCTTCTTCGGTATATCCCAACAAGCTGCAGGCGGACTGGTTAGCCGTTTCAATCCTGAGGTCGGGCGATAGTGCAATCAGAGTATGCATCATCGATCGAATAATGTTTTCGGTGTACGCTTTAGACACCGTGGTTTCCGTGAGGTCTGCTATGGTCAGGCTCCCTAGCCGAACTGCGACGTACGTGGCCAAGGCACCGACAAAAAATCCCACTCCGGTTAATACCACGAGGCCATCCGTGACCCCGGCCAGCACGCCGGAAAGAACCGCCACGTAGACAACGTAAAAAACCGTCATAAGAGCGATGAACAATCGCCAGCCACGGACGTATTTGCTATCTCCAACCACCGACAAAATCTTGGTGGTGGCGATCGCGGCTAGCAACATTATTACTGCGGCTAGTCCTATGTGTATAACAGCAGCAATTTCATCAACGTTCATGGTGTTACCCCCATAATACTTACCAGGCGTGGGGTGGCGACCTGGGACGTAGCGTTTGGCAAATACTGCAGCACGCCTGGATGTATGATTACGCAATCGGCCGTGACAGTGGTGTAAAAAACGTGTGAATTGTAAATCGGCCGCAAAGCCCGGCAAGTCTTTCTCATGCCCACATCAGCCAGGCTGGCTGACGACTGGAGCGAGGTTGTGGCCTACAATGGCGTCGTCATGTTCGAAGACTTCGACAAGACGGACAATGGAAATCATCGATGCGCGGGGCAATCCTTATCCTGGCACATCCGCCGCCCCAAAGACGGTCCCCTCTGCGTAGAAAAAGGGTCTCCACATGGCCACGCCTATCTGCACGTATGGACCCGGAGGCGCTGCGCCTGGCCGGAGAGCGAGCGCGGGCAGCGCGCAAGACGGTGGGCCGGTGGTGGGAAGAGGCGATACAAGAGAAGATCGAGCGGGAGGGCAAACATGATGGATAGTAACAGTTCGTCGCTACGGAAACTGGCTACGGTGCTGGGCGTGAGTCAGCCCTTCTTGTCTCAAATTCGGGCTTGCAAACGACCTATGCCAGATGCGCTACGGACGAAGGTCGAGGCGCTCGGTGCTTATCACTTGCTTATCGGTGATAATCAGTCCGAGGCGATAAGTATTGGTGGCGACGACTGGGTTCGAACCAGTGGCCTAGCGCTTATGAAGCGCCCGCTCTGCCGCTGAGCTACGTCGCCACCTACGGAGTACACCGGCCAGCCGCCTGGTGTTCCTCCGGCATAGACAATGGTAAGCCTAGCTTCCGAAGGCTGTCAATTGGATGAGTTGCGGCTTTCAGCTATCAGCCGTCAGCTTTCAGGCACGGTTTGTCTTGGAGGTGACGGATTTCCCCCTTGGGCCGGGGTGGATTTTCATGTTCCTGCAATGAGCGCTAGAGATGATGGAACAAAAGATATCCTGGGGGCTGGCGAATCCGTCCTTCAGGACGCGGCGGCGCGGCTTAGAGAACTGCTGGCCAAGTTGGCCCAGAGTCTGCGGCCATTTCCGGCCTTTCTTAACATGGACTCGTTGCAGGCCGTGGAGTTGGAACCCCCCTTCGCGCCTACCGTCGACCATGGCTGTGTGGTGGTGCTGCCCGAGGGCGAGATCTGCAAGATGGACCTGTCGGTGATGCCAGGGATACAAGGGATCATGGACATTGACCAAGTTGAGCGATTCACTGAGTTGGAATTGCCTGACGAGGAGTACATCGTGTACGC
>JAPUKM010000229.1 GCA_027295645.1 Chloroflexota bacterium
ACGTCATTTTCGGCTGGTCGCAAGGTGAGGAGGCTCGGCGCTACGCTGCATTCATGCGGGAATGCGTGTCACAGGATAATGCTCGAGCATCGATGGCAGCCCGACAGGAGGTGGATGTTACGGAGCTTCTGCCTCAGGTGAGCACTCCCACTCTGGTGGTGCAGTACCGCGGCGTGGCGTTCCCAGGTGTCGACAGCGCCCGCGGTTTAGCTTCTCGCATACCCAACGCACGGTTGGCCCTGTTGGAGGGCGACTACCGGAGCCCCGCGCAAATGCAGGTTGGCACTATTCTGGAGTTCCTGAGCGAGGGAGAGAAGACAGAGACCGCATCTGAGGCGCTGTCAGCCGACATCGTTCACACCATCCTCTTCAGCGACGTTGAGGGCTCTACGGCGCTGACCGACCGTCTCGGCGACGCCAAAGCACGGGAGCTGCTACGGGAGCACGAGCGCATGGTGCGGGAAGCGCTGAAGTCCCACGGCGGCTCCGAGGTGAAAACGATGGGCGACGGCTTCATGGCCTCTTTCTCCTCGGCAACCAAAGCTCTTGAGTGCGCCATCGCCATTCAGAGCGCCTTCGCCGAGCGCAACGAATCGGCGGAGGAACCGATCAAGGTGCGGATCGGCCTCAACGCTGGTGAGCCTATCGCTGAAGATGATGACCTGTACGGGACGGCTGTGAACCTTGCGGCGCGGATAGCGGCAAAGGCGGAGGGGGGCGAAATCCTGGCATCGGAGGCTGTCCGCCAGATCGTAGCGGGAAAGAAGTTCCCCTTCTCCGACCTCGGTGAGACTGCGCTGCGCGGATTCGAAGACCGAGTCCACATATATCAGGTGAGCTGGCGCGAAGGGTAGACCAGCCCCTCGCGCTGTACCGTCACCCTGAGCGCAGCATCTGTCATTCCGAGCGCAGCGAGGAATCTGGGGCAGCCGGGGCGGCCACGGCCGGAACTGCCACCTACATCCCCTGCCACCTCCCCCTACCACCTCTGGGCCCCACCCCCTACAATATCGTCGTCATGACACGTCGCCCGCCTCCGCTACCCCCGCCCGCTGACAGGCGCCCCTTGACACATCATCCCCTGACCCTGGCCCTATCTGACACCCTTGCCCCGCAACCCAAAATTACGAAACAAACTCCCAACCCCAATCTGAAAACCGCCCAAACGACAACTGTTTCAGAAAAACAACAAACACCGGATACGACTCCCACAAAACGACCATACGCCACCCTCTCACCCTCGCCATCCCCGCCCGCGCGTCGTAGAATCGGGCTGATGAGCCCCAAGACCACGCTCCCTCCCCTGACCGAGGACGCCAAGCGAGAGGCCCTCGCCAAGGGCATCCGCGAGTTCAACTCCTGGCGCTTCTACGACTGCCACGAGACGCTGGAGGATGTCTGGCGGGCGGAGGCCGGCGACCTGGCGGACTTCTACCAGGGGATCATCAAAGTCGCCGCGGGGTTCCACCACCTGCTGCGCGGCAACCACAAGGGCACCGTCAACCTGCTCGGCCCCGCCCTCACCCTGCTGGAGCCCTACCGGCCCTCCTGCCTCGGCCTAAACGTACAGCGGCTGATCGACGAGGCGGGCGCCTGCTACCAGCGGGTCCGCGAGCTCGGCCCCAAGCGTCTGAGCGAGTTCGACCGCTCGGCGCTCCCCCAGATCGACTACGGAGCGGCCCCCCAGTGAGCGACACCGCCGTCCTGCGCGTGCAACGGCTGCGGCCGGACGCTCGCCTGCCAGAGCGGGCGACGCCAACCTCCACCGGCTACGACCTGTACGCCTGCTTGGACGAGGATCTGACCGTGGGGCAGGAGCCTGCGCTGGTGCCGACCGGCATCGCCATCGAAGCGCCGCCCGGCTACGACGTGCAGGTGCGGCCGCGATCCGGCCTCTCGTCCAAGGGGGTGCAGGTCACGTTCGGCACCATCGACAGCGACTACCGAGGCGAACTCCTAGTGACGATGTACGTCCTGCCCTACCGGGAGCCGCACACAGTACGCCCCGGCGACCGCATCGCCCAGCTGGTTGTCGCCAGGACCGCCGGGGTAGTAATCGAGGAGGCGGAGGCGCTGTCAGCCAGCCAGCGCGGCGCCGGCGGCCACGGCTCTACCGGCAGCTAGCTCCGGTGTCCCGTCACTCCTCCTCGTTGCCCCACATGAACGTTAGGTAGTAGACGAGGGCAGCCAGGCCGCCACCGATGAGCGGTCCTAGCCAGTACACCCAGTGATCGTCCCAGAAGTCCGCCACCAGCGCGGGCCCGAAGGAGCGCGCCGGGTTCATCGAGGCGCCCGTTAGCCGCAGGCCGACCAGGTGGTCTACCAGCACCGCAAGGCCAATGGCGATTGGCGCCAGGTTGGCCATGCCCCGCTTGTCCATCGCCGTGGCGAACACGGCGAACACCAGCACGAACGTGAGCACCGCCTCCACCAGCACGCCCGCCCCTCTGCCGTCCAGCACCTCCAGGTTCAGGACGTGGGCGCCCAGGTTCCCCTCGACCTCGCCCACCAACGCCGCCTCCAATAGGAGCGCGCCG
>JAPUKM010000023.1 GCA_027295645.1 Chloroflexota bacterium
TGATTGACGAGGTCACCGGGACGTTCAGATACCTTGAAAACTTTTTGAGCGAATGTGGCGTCCCTATTTGGGCCGTGGGCTCACATCCAGCATGGTGCGTTGCTTGGGGCCGCTCTTGCCGCGAGGTATTCCCGCGGTTAGTGGAGCCGCGCTCACATTTGCAAGATCGGGATATCGGCGTCATACATTTGGTGAAGCAACCCCAGGAAAGCCAACACAGTGGAGCTATGGTGCTGTCCTTTTCGCACTAGGACGTAAGTCGGTAACAGCACCTGTCGTTGCTCGGCAAGGTGAATGATGGCCAGGGTTCCATTCTCGAGACTTTGGCGTACACCGCTACGAGGCAGGAAGGAAATCCCCAAACCCAGCTCTACCATATTCTAAACGGCCTCGACGCTGTCTAGGTTCATTTCCACTTTAGGCGTGACACCAGCCTCCCGGCACAACTCGCTAATAAACGTAGAGTAGGATGAGCCGGGGTCTCCGGGACCGTATAGGATAAGAGGCTCCTGGGCTACCTCACGCATGCTGGTCATCCCCGATTTGGCAAATGCATTCCCTGGATGGGCTACCAGGACGGCCTCTTCGTCATAGAGGTGAATCGCGTCTACGTCTGGGTGCTGCATGTAGCGGGCTAGACCAATCTGTACTTCCTCATTTAAGACCATCTGAAGAACTTCGGTGGACTGGCCAACCTTAATATGCAGGTTCGTTTGGGGATACTGCTCTTGGAATTTCCCCAAAATACCGGGCAGGACGTACGTGCCGATGACTCGGGCTGTAGCCATGTTAAGCATTCCAGCGGAGGCGTGTCGGACACTCTCTAGCACCTCCGTTCCTCGGCGCAAGGATTCCATAGAACGTTGAGCAAAGGGCAAAAAGGTCCGACCCATGTCGGTCAGACGGACGCCCCGGGCCATGCGGTGAAATAGAGGAACCCCCAACTCATCTTCCAAACGTTGAATACGAGTGCTTACCGAAGGCTGGGACAAGAAAAGCGCTTCAGCCGCGCGCCGAAAGCTCCCTCGCTCCACAGCTTCCAGGAAGGCCTCCAACTGGGATAGCTCCATGATGATGCCACCTTAACCTTGATGCTGGATCGTCTCTCCAGTCCTACTAGTGAAAGGTTAGACGTATCACTATGATAGAAAAGTGCCCTCTTGTATTATACCTCACCGTCCGTATAGTCCGAAATGACCGAGAAGATGGAAGGCAGAGGGCAGCTTCTCGTTTGTCGGTCAACAGCCAAGAAGAGCAGATGGGCCAAACAAAGGGGAGGTAAGAGAGATGGTGGAGTTTCTGACAGCGCGGCGCTGCGTACCACGCTCTGCCGCCGCTATCAATCGGCGGGTCCGTCAGATCGAGCGGATCGAGCGCCGGGACGAAGGGTCCTCTCTGCGCAGAGAGGACGACCAGCCCACTGGCTACAGCCAAAGCGTCGGCAGCGACTCTGCCAGCACCACCGGCGGCCACGCCGTTTGGACGGAGGTCATCTTCTCCATCATCTGTGGCTTGGGAGGCGATGGCGGCGAGTAGTGAGTGGCGACCCGGCCAAACCAGGGAAAGGAGGCGAATGTAGCCACGCAGAGGACCGTAAGCAGAGCAGGAGAGAGCAGCAATGTCTGATACGCAACTTATGACAGCCCAGGAAGAAGTCTCGGTGGCGGCAGGAAGGCTCGTCGTCGCGGGTGAGAAGCCTTCGACTCCAGGCCCCGGTGTTGCGGCGCCAGAACAGCTCCCGCCAGGACAGCTCCCAAAGGAGGAACGCACCGCCAAGGAGACCACGCGCCAGCAGCCCGATCCGGAGACCAGGAGTCCTGACAGCCAGCCGGCTCCCGGCCTCGTGAGGGCGCTGCGAGAAGTCAGAACCCTCGTCGGAAGAGGCGTGTGCCGGTTGGGGATTCATCGAGGGCCGTGGGTATACCCGCATGAGGGCAACTGCACTCAGCTGCGGGCATGTGCGCGATGCGGAACTACTCACACGCGCACCAGGCACAAGCGGGAGTGGCGGTACCTCGGCCAGAGCACCTGCAAACAGCTGCGGGTCTGCGAGCGGTGCGACGCCTCGGACAAGGACAGGACCAGGCATGAAGTGTGGAGCGATTCCTGGGAAATCGAGTCGTCTTGGTGGGCTTCGGAGAAGCGGGCGCACCGGTGCAAGCGGTGCGGAGTCATAGAAACGTGGACAGTAAGCTCGGGATAGGAGGCTGCCAATGTTGGGCCAGGCATACGCCGCGACCGGGGTTGTGACGCTCGCCACCGCAGGGCTACTCGCCTCCAACTTCCTGTTCGACAAGGGACTGAACGCCTCTCTGTCCCGCAGAGTCCCTGGGGTCCTCGGCGGTTTCGCCTTCCTCGTCGCGGTGTTGTGGCTTGGCCCCTGGACGGCGACCGCGCTATCAGGCGCCCTGAGCCTCTTCATTCTGGTTCTTCGCCTGAGATTTCGGAGAGGGCTCCGTGGCGTCCGGGGTAATCTTCCGACCCAGGTCTGGGCTGAGGTGAGCTACCCCTTGGCGGGGACGGTCAGCCTGGCCGTCGGATGGGGTCTGCTGGGGGATAGGTGGCTCGCGTTCGTACCGATAGCGTTCATGGCCTGGGGAGACAGCGTCGCCGGGCTTACCAGGGACTTCTCCCGCCGCCGCGGTACGGACGTCAAGACCGTACCGTCGACGGCCATGCTCGCGTCCTGCCTTGCCATAGGAGTGCTCTTTCAACCCTATTGGATAGGCGCTCTTGGGGCGACTTTCGCTGCGGGAGCCGAGCGGTTCAGCCCGAGGGTTCTGAGCGTTAGGGACGACAACTGGACCGTCGTCGCTGCGTCGCTGGCAGTCATGGCAATCCTGGCCAGGACGGCCGTGTAAGGGTGTAAGCAGAGATCACACCAGGATAGCTGACGCCCGTCGTGACGCCGGTGGACGAAGGAAGACTGAAAGCGAGCGACGGGCACAGGGGCGAGCAGACTGGGATCAAAGTCAGAGTAGTTGGAGGTGCTCCATGGCAGTAGACAATACAGAAGTCAACGGCGCGGCGATGACCAGGGCGAGCCACGACGAACGGGTCGCTTCGACTGCGGGAGGGATAACGATCCGTCGAGAGGGCAAACCTGTGGACCGGACACTCGTGCGAGGCGGGTCAGTTTACCTGGTGATCGATTGCTCGGGAAGCATGGCGGGCGAGAAGATTGCTCAAGCCAAGGAGGGAGCCCTGAACTTCGCGCGGGAAGCACTGACCAAAAGGTATGCCATCGGACTGATCAGCTTCTCATCCGTCGCCAATCATATCTGCGAGCCGCGGGAAGACCTATCTCATGTGCAGCGATATCTGCCTGGCCTGGAGCCAGGTGGGAGCACCAACATGGCGAGGGCCATAGAGCTTGCGACTGTGAAGTTCAAAGGCAAGCCCGGTCCCCTGGCGATGGTAGTGATTACCGATGGAATACCGGATCACGAGGGAGCGGCACTGGGTGCCGCTCGGGACGCCAAGAGACTTGGGATCGATATCATCACCGTAGGCACCGACGACGCGAACCGAGACTTTTTGCAAAAGCTAGCGTCTCGGGACGATCTGGTCGTCGTGGTTACGCGTGAAGCGCTAGGCCAGGGCATAACCTCAGCGGCGTACATGCTGCCTGAGGGCGTGGGACGGTCCAGGGAATCCTAGCCGCGCCAGGTTGAACTTACTCCACCATGAGGGAGAGGAGCCATGCATAACTGGGAAGATTACTATCAGATTCTGGGGGTTGATCGAGCGGCCAGCGCAGAGGAGATCCGAGCGGCCTGGCGCCGCAAGGCCCTAGAGCTTCATCCCGACCGTCTCTCACAAGTTTCTCAGACAGTACGTCACTCGGCTGAGGAGGAGCTGAAGAAGGTCAACCGGGCCTATGAGGTGTTGGGTAATGATCAGAAGAGGCGAAGCCATGACGCGGACTGGCTCCGAAGCAACAGTCCCCCGAAACCATTGTTGGAGCCTTGCGTCATTGCCTTCAGTGACGCCGAGCCTGGTGTAAGTCAGAGCGGCTCGTTTGTGATACGGAACGATGGAGGGTCCTACAAGAGTATCTGGTTCAGTGACCCTGATTCGTGGGTAAGGGTGACGGGCTACGCCTCGCTGCAAACCGGCGATGAGCTGCCGCTGCAAGTGGAGATAACGGCATCGGGGCACGACTGGGGGAGATACTACACTGAGAGCATCGCCGTGCGCCTGGACGGCGTTGAGGCTGCCGTCAGGGTCCAGCTTCAAACAAAGCGTGCTCCGGTTCACACTAGGCCTGCTCCAAGTCCTCATCGCGCAAGGGCCGCTCCGACTCCTCATCCCAATCTGAGTCAGCCAGCCTGGGGCAGATGGGCAATAGGCGCGGTAGCTCTCGGCATCTTCATTGTGGCCGTTGTTGGGGCCATGGCTGAGGAGTCTGATTCCCCTGCATCCAACAGAAAGCCTGTTGTGACTCAGTCTTGGTCTCAGGGCGCGACCGGATCCAATTATCTCGGCGCGCCTACGTCTCAGCCTTGGCGTTCAGGCGTCCAGACCGGTTCCCCCGGTATTCAGCCCTGGCCTTCAGGGTCCCAGCCCGGCTACCCTGGGATTCAGCCCCGGCCTTCTGGGTTCCAAACCGGCTATCCCGGTATTCAGCCCTCGCCTTTTGGGTTCCAGACCGGCTACCCAGGGATTCAGCCTCAGCCTTCTGGGTTCCAGCAGTCGTCGGTGGGATTCCCTCAGACTTCGCCAGGGGTGCAGCCCAGGTCCCCGGGAATCCGCTCGAGTTACGCTGGCCAGCCCAACAGGTCAGCAGGCTCCCAGCGCGGCTCGGGTGTGACTCAGCGCAGCTCCTCCGGGTTCGGCGGATATTCAGGTGGGTTCAATTTTCCGGGGAGGTAGAGAAATTAGCAGAATAGTCCCCGGCGGCCAGGTGCCGTTGTTGTTTCTGGACGACAGGCGTTCACGAAGCGATGTTTTACAGCATCGGTGCGACCTTTATCCGTACGTGGGTGATGACGTGCTCGCCACTCCACTTTTGTGGCTTTTGGCTACTGGACTGAACCTAAAACGGCGCCCGTTGTTGCGGGCGCGTTGACCACCCTCACGAAGCCCAGTTAGAATACCACCGTCCACCGGGGACTATCGCCCGGGACTGTGGGAGGCAGAAGGGATGTTCCGCTCGCTCTTTGGAGGGAAAAAAGAGAGACGCCGATCGAGCTCGGAGTCTTCCCGAGACGAGTCCATTAGGTCGGCCAGGATTGGGGATGTCGTGGTCATCAGCGGCTTTTCTCCAGCTCTCGAGGACGCTTATGTCGTCACGGAGAAGATCAACCGCTACGAGAGTTCCATTGGTAAGTGGTATGATCTGATCGGCTCGGACGGAGACCGGCCCATAGCTATCGAGTGGTCCGAGGATGGGGGCCTGACCATGTTCGTGTCAACGCAGGAATCCCCCATGGCACTGTCTGCGGTGGGCCTGAACGACGACGAGCTTGTCCGGATGGACCAGGAGCAGAGCCTAGACAACTTCGTCGAGTATGAGGGTGAGCGGTACCGCTACAGCAATAGCTACGAGGTCTTCCGCTTCGAGGATGACCGCGATGAGGGCGAAGGCTTTTACCTGTGGGAGTTCTTCACCGCCGGCCGGGACAAGACGATTGCGGTGGTTAAATGGGAGGGAATGCCCTTCGAGGTGTATGCCTCCGAAGCGCTGTCCCCGGACCTGGTGAGCGTTTTCAAGAAGTGATCATTTACGAACCCGACGGGAGACGATGAGATGGTTGATGCCTTCATAGACACCCTGGAGCTATT
>JAPUKM010000230.1 GCA_027295645.1 Chloroflexota bacterium
CCGCAAGACGGCGCCTGACACGGCCACGATATGGGGCACGGTAACCGGGCTGGGCCTGGGCGTGCTGCCGGCCACCGAGACGGAGAGGGTGCGGCAGATGCTGGAGCCCCTGTTCCCGGGCATAGCGCCGTACCCGGACGCCATGGCTTGCGGTCTCTCGGCCGTGAATCCGGTGGTGCACCCGGCCGGTGTGCTGATGAACGCCGGGCGCATCGAGTACTCCCGTGGCGAGTTCTACTTCTACGAGGAGGGCGTAAGCCCTTCGGTGGCCGACGTCATAATGCGCGTCGACGCCGAGCGGAGAGACATCGGCAGGGCCCTGGGATACGACCTGCTGCCGGCGAATGAGGCCTTTCACAAGGCGGGCTTCCGGCCCAAGGGCGACCTGTGGGCCGCCATCAACGGCAGCCTCATGCTGACGCGGCTGAGGGCGCCTGGCAATCTGCGCAACCGCTGGCTTACCGAGGACATTCCCTACGGGCTGGCCACCTGGAGCCTCCTCGGGGCCCAACTGGGCGTGGACACGCCGCTGATGCGGGCTTTCGTGGACATCGGCTCGATAGTCATGGGCGTCGATGGGTGGACCGCGGGCCGCGGGCTGGAAGACCTGGGCATCGCCGGCATGGGTCGGGAGCAGCTCAAGGAGTTCTTGGCGTCCGGCACCCTGACCGGCCGTGGGTAGGGAATGCGCGCGGCTCGGAAGTCACAGAAGTGGTGATGGGGATTGCAGATTTTGATCTCCGGCTGCCGTGAGACCAGGCGGCATGAGAGTCGCAGATAAATCTAACAGGCCGCTGAAGAGGGATGTCAACAAAGCCCCACGACCCTTATGAGAGCGCCGCTTTTAGCTCTAACTTGGCGAGTGTAGGTCGTAGACAAAGCCGCGGGTAGCCGGAGATACTGCACTCATGGTCGGCACCAGGGCTAACGGCAGCGGGCCCTGCATGCGGAGCCGCCCCGTGGTCCCGGGGACCCGTCAGTCCAGCGGCGATTGGTGATCGAGACTTCAGCGTTCAGGTCTGCCTGGTGAGCGTCCATCCAACATCGGTGGGCGGTGTTAAGGCTGCCTACGGCCTAATCGGACTCATTTCAATCTGCACGCTGGTGGTGGTCATCATCACGGCAGCGTGCGGCCAGGGCCAGCGGTCTGCTGGGCCTACGGCGGATTCTGGCTCTGCGACCTCGCCGTCCGCGACCACACCTTCCGGCGCAGCCCCTGGTCCGGACCACGCCCACGCTCCTGGCACTCCCCTTGCCCACTCACACGGCGAACCGGGGACCGTCGGCGAGGCCCTCCAGCAACAGCTCGAAGAGCGGCTGGCCCAAGAGGGCGTATCAGGCCACGAGGCAGACGAGGGGTTGGCGCTTGGAAGCGCCGGCGGGCAGGAGACGGTGTACTCTGGGTCACGTTGTGCCCCAGGCGCTCCGGCGCGGGAGTACGACGTCGTCGCCATCAACGTGGAGATGACGCTGAATCGCTTCCTGGACTACGACCCCGAGGGCAGAATGTACGTCTTGGAGGAGGAGCTGGGACGCGTGCGGCAGGAGGAGACCCAGAACGGGGACGCCCGAGCCGCCGACAGCGAGCCCGCCGTCTCTCTCGGGCTACAGGGCGATGCCATCCAACCGCTGATCCTGAGGGTGAACCAGGGCGAATGCCTGCGTATCGCGTTGCGGAACGGCATGGACAACGGCGAGCCCGTCAGCCTTCACCTGCACGGCTCCGGCATCTATATGGCCGACACCGGCACCCCCGCCATCGCCTCTAACCCGGATTCCAAGGCCTTTCCCGGAGACTCGGTAATCTACGAATGGATGGTCGAGCAGGACGAGGCCGAGGGGACCCACTACTTCCACAGCCACGGCGACGACCGCCTTCAGACCGGCCACGGTCTGTTCGGCGCCGTCATCACGGAGCCCGCAGGCTCCCGTTACCTCGACCCGGTCAGTGGGCGCGACCTTCGCAGCGGATGGGCGGCCATTATCCAGGACCCAAACGGAAGCGACTTCCGCGAATTCGCAATCGTGTATCACGAGATCGGAAATGAAAGCTACCGCCAACTCAATAAGAACGGCGAGCCAGTGGTCCAGGTAGACCCCTTCACCAGGGCCTACAGACCTGGCAGTCGAGCCATCAACTACCGCAGCGAGCCCTTCATGAACCGCCTGCAGCTTCAGCTAGATACCACGGGCCGCGTGGATACCTCGCAGGCGTATAGCTCCTATGTCTTCGGGGACCCGGCGACCCCTGTTGCCAGGAGCTACCTTGGCGATCCGGTGAAGCAGAGACTGATTCATGGCGGCTCCGAGGTGTTCCATGTCCACCACGTACATGGCGGAGCCATCCGGTGGCGTCGACAGCCAGGTGCCGAGCCGACCGCGTTCGACAGCGGGTTCGACAAGACGCCGCCATTGCTGCCGCAGGCATCCGAGAGAGTGGACTCCCAGTCCATCGGCCCATCTGAGACCTACGACATCGAGCACGAGTGCGGCAGCGGGGGATGCCAGGAAAGCGTGGGCGACTTCCTTGTTCATTGCCACGTCGCCCACCACTACATCGCTGGCATGTGGATGATCTGGAGAGTCTACAACACTGCACAAGATGGAGCCATCTCCCAGGACGCTCTACCCCCACTGGTCCAGCTTCCCGACCGGACCGGACGGACGGAGCCCGCCGTGACCTCGCGGGAGCTGGTCGGCACCACGGTGAACTGGAAGGGCCGGACGTTCAACGTCGGACCATCCGAGCTGGCGAGCTGGGTCGAGCGCCAGCTCCCTCCGCCGGGCGTGCCTATAGGATATGACGCGTCGGTACTTGACTGGCGTCGGGAAGGGGACCTGTATCTGAACCAGCCGGATAGCCGTCAGGTCTGGCCCGGATTTCGCTCAGCCGCGCCGGGAATGAGGCCGCCGCTATACTTCGATCCCACCACCGGCAAGCTCGCCTATCCCTTCCTGAGGCCCCATCTGGGTCAGCGTCCGCCCTTCGCCCCCAACCACGGGCCGGCGCCGTTCCTGGACCCGATAACGCATGGGACAGACCCTCCTCAGCCGGGCGAAAACGGGCCGGGGAGCCTCTGCCCCGCAGGCACGCGCTTGAAGGAGTTCGTCATTCACGCCGTCACTCTGCCGATCGTCCACAACAGCAGGGAGAGTCCTGGACTGGGGCAGGTGGTGGATCCGAACGGCCAGCTCTTCGTGCTGAAAGAAGAAGAGGCCGACATTCGAGCGAACGATGACCTCAAGTTTCCGTTGGCGATCCGGGCGAACGCTGGCGAAGACTGCGTGGATGTGGTCTTCAAGAGCGAGTTGAACGACCGCCGCGATCGCCTGAGATTCAGCAAGGTCAACATACATATCCACTTCGTCCAGTTCGACATCCAGGCCAGCGATGGGGTGAACACCGGGTTCAACTACGAACAGTCCATCCGCCCGTTCGCCGTCGAGGGCGAGACCCTGGAGGCCGATGCCTCCCGTGGTGACTCGACCGTGCGACTGGGCAGCGCCGAGCGCTTCCAGACCGGCGTGGTGGTGGGCGTCGGGATGGACCAGGACAAGACCTTCGAGATAAGGAGGGTCAGCAGCGTAGGCAAGAACGTCTTGATCTTTGACGAGCCCCTTAGCTACGACCATGCCCGGGGAGAGATCGTGAGCACCGAGTTCGTTCGGTACCGGTGGTACCC
>JAPUKM010000231.1 GCA_027295645.1 Chloroflexota bacterium
GGGCTGGAGCAGACTGTAGATGCGGGTGCGCGGCTCATAAACCTCGTGACCGCCTACCATGACGCAAAGCCCATAGAGCAAGCCCGCATCCTGGCCAAAACAGTGCTGCCGCACTTCAAGGGCTGACCGGTCGCCTACACCAGAGGGTAATCTTTCGAACGGTTCTGCACATGTCCTCACTATGAGAGCGAGTTGGCCAGACACTAGCGCTCAAGAAACTCGATGGACAGCTTGGCAAACTCATCAGGCCGGTACATGTGAACCGGCCCGGGAGAGTTGTCCACAACTGTATGGATGGACCCACTGATCCCCGCTTCGGCCTGTTCCTCTCCACGGCGTAGCACGTCACCATCA
Organism: Chloroflexota bacterium; assembly: GCA_027295645.1. Lineage (GTDB taxonomy): Bacteria > Chloroflexota > Dehalococcoidia > Lucifugimonadales > JAPUKM01 > JAPUKM01. The sequence goes on from JAPUKM010000231.1 coordinate 355, forward strand.
CCGTAGACTGCTGCGGTGTGGTCAACGGCGTTCTGCATTGCGTTGTGGGGCCTCACACGCCGCCTACATGTGGGGACGCAGAGTTGCTGCTATAATCGCCACCTAAACGGAAGACGATAAGGAGGTAGCTATGTCTGTACTGCTCTACGAGAAGCGAAACCAGATCGCCTACATCACCCTCAATCGCCCTGACTCCCTGAACGCTTTCAACAACGAGCTTATCGAAGCGTTGGGTGACGCATTCGTCGACTACCGTGACGATCCCTCACTCCTGGTGGCCATCATGTCCGGTACCGGCCGTGCCTTCTCCACGGGTGCCGACCTGAAGGAGATGACGTCCGAGGGTCAGCATGCCGGCACAAGGCCGTTGCGTGGACCCATCGGGGAGGGGGTATGGAAACCGATTATAGCCGCCGTTGATGGCTATGCCTTGGCGGGGGGTTTCGGCATGTCCCTTCAATGCGACATCCGGCTGGCCACAGAACGCTCCAGGTTTGGCGATGTAGAGACCCGCGTTAGCGCTTGGGGTAATCTGACCATCATGGACATCATACCTTTGGGAGAGGCCCTGCACATGCTGCTTACGGGAACTCATATCAGCGCTGAAGAGGCCTATCGCATTGGCCTGGTTCACAAGGTCGTGCCTGATAGAGAGACCCTGATGCAGGAGGCCGAGGCTATTGCCGAGCAGATCAAGCTTTGTGCGCCCCTGGCGGTCCAGGCCGTGCGACAGATTGCTTACGCACGCTTCAGTCGCCCACCAAACGAGATCCAGGAGCTTACGCAATCCCTCCGAAAGCAGGTGTCGCAAACTGAAGATGCCAAAGAGGGGCCTCGCGCCTTCGCAGAGAAGCGCAAGCCCGTGTGGAAAATGCGCTAGGTCAGATCAGCCGGTGTGGTCAGCGGCCCCTCAGCGACACGTTGTGGGGCCTCACACACCGTCTACGTGCGGGGAGTCGCGTGCAGCCAAAGGGGATTCGAATCGATCCACTATCCCGGCGGCACGGGCTATGATGATGCCAGTCTCAGGCTTGCTCATGCGGACAAATCCCCCGGAGGTTCACCAATGCCCCTCATGACCGGCGGCCAGGCGGTGACCAGGGCACTCAGGGCGGAGGGTGTGGAGGTGGTGTTCGGCCTCCCCGGCGTCCAGATCATGCACATCTACGACGCCCTCTTCGATACGCGGGAGGTCCGTCTCATCACCACCCGCCATGAGCAGACCACCGCCTATATGGCGGACGGCTACGCCCGCTCCACGGGCAGGATAGGCGTTGCGCTGGTGGTGCCGGGCCCCGGGCTGTACAACGCCGGGGCGGCACTGTCGACCGCTTACGCCACCTCTTCGCCCGTCATGCTCATCTCCGGGCAGGTCCCCAGCGAGGGCATTGGCATGGAGCTGGGGGCGCTCCACGAGGTGCACGACCAGATGGACGCCGTGCGGCCGGTGACCAAGTGGCGTCACCGGGTGACCCACGCGGAGGAGATCCCCGCCGCAATCCACGAGGCGGTGCGGCAGCTTAGCACCGGACGCCCCCGCCCGGTGGAGGTGGAGATACCGCCGGACATCCTGGCGGCGGAGGCGGACGTGGAGATCATCGAGCCGGAGGCGTACCCCCGGCCTGCTCCCGACGCCGATGCCGTTCAGCGGGCGGCGGAGCTCCTGGCAGGGGCCAGGAGGCCGCTCATCTGGGCTGGAGGCGGCGTCAACCTCTCCGGCGCGTCCCAGGAGCTGCAGCAGGTGGCGGAGCTGCTGAACGCACCCGTGGTGACCACGGCGGAGGGGCACGGCGCTCTGCCGTACGCTCACCCGCTGCTGATGGGGGCGATGAACTACTCCTGGGGACCGGGACGCGACCTGATCCCCCACGCCGATGTGGTCCTGGCGGTGGGTACCCGGTTCGGGAGCCACCGGCGCGACCCTGCGGAATCGCTCAACCCCCCGCAAAAGCTAATCAACCTGAACGTGGATGAGACCGAGTTCGGCAAGAGCTATCCTGTCGAGGTTGGCATCGCCACGGACGCAAAGGTAGCCCTGGAGCACCTGGCTCAGGCGCTGCGTGGACGGGGCGTACAGGGCGAGTGGGACGCCACGGAGCTGGCGGAGATCAAGAGCGGGGCGATGGAGCGAATGAGGAGGGCGGCGCCTCAACAGCTCTCGGTCATGGACGGGCTGCGCCGGGCCATCCCGGAGGATGGGTTCGTGGTCAGCGGCGTCACCAGCATCGGGGCCTGGAGCACCATCGCCTACCCCACCGAGCGGCCTCGTACATTCATCACCTCCTCCTACATGGGAACGCTCGGTTTCGCCTTCCCGACGGCCCTGGGCATCAAGGTGGGCAACCCGGATAGGGCGGTGGTGGCGCTGTGCGGCGACGGCGGTTTCATGTATGCCGTGGCGGACCTGGCGACGGCGGTGCAGTACGGGATCGATGTGGTTGCGGTGGTGTTCAACAACCGGCAGTACGGCGCGTCCAAGGGGGACCAGGACCGCCGTTTCGGGAGAAGGGTCATCGGCACGGAGCTGCATAACCCGGACTTCGTGAAGCTTGCCGAGAGCTTCGGGGCACGCGGCATGAGGGTGGAGCGGCTGGAGGATATCTCCGAGGCGGTCCGGGAGGCCATCGGGGGGCAGCGGCCCACGGTGGTGGAGGTGGAGGTGGCGGACGGGGCGCTGACACCGCCGTACTACATGACGCCGCCGCCATAG
>JAPUKM010000232.1 GCA_027295645.1 Chloroflexota bacterium
ACTTCCCGCCGGACCCCACCACCGCCAACCGCGCCACCGTTGGCGGGGCCATCGGCAACAACTCCTGCGGCGCACACTCCGTCCTCTACGGCAAGACCTCCGACCACGTCAAACAGCTCACCGTCGTCCTGGCCGATGGCACTACCACCCGCTTCCAGTCCCTCGACGCCCCCTCTCTGGAGGAGCGACTGCGCTCGGACGGCCTGGAGGCCCGTCTCTACCGGGATGTCCCCCGCATCGCACGCGAGCAGCGCGATGAGATCGCCCGCCGCTACCCCAAGATCATGCGCCGCGTCTCCGGCTACAACCTCGACCTCATGCTCGGCGACGCGCCCCCGGACCTCTCCCGCATCGTCGTCGGCTCCGAGGGCACCCTCTGCACCGTCACCGAGGCCGTGCTGAACCTGGAGCCCCTCCCGAAGACGCGCGCCCTCGCCGTTCTCCACTTCCGAAGCCTCGCCCAGGCCATGGAGGCCACCGTTGCCGTCCTGGAGCATCAGCCCGCCGCTGTAGAGCTGGTTGACCACATGATCCTGGACCGTGCCCGCTCCTCCCTCGGCTTCGCACGGCGCATGACCTTCATCGAAGGCGACCCCCAGGCCCTCCTGCTGGTGGAGCTCTTCGGCGACTCCGACCCGGAACTCCACTCACGCATGGACCGCCTGGAGCGGGACATGAGCGGACGCGGCCTAAGCTACGCCAGCGTCCGCGCCGTCTCCCCCGAGCAGCAGGCCGATGCCTGGGCCGTCCGCAATGCCGGGCTTGGCCTGCTCATGGGTGTCAAGGGCGACGCCAAGCCGCTGCCCTTCGTCGAGGACACCGCCGTCCCCCCGGAGGCACTCCCGGAGTACGTCCGCCGCTTTGACGAGATCGTTCGCGCCCACGACACCACCGCCGGCTACTACGGCCACGCCAGCGTCGGCTGCCTCCACATCCGGCCCATGGTCAACATCAAGCTCCAGCAGGGCCTGGATACCCTGGTCTCCATCGCCGACGCCGTCAGCGACCTGGTCCTGGAGTTCGGCGGCTCCAACTCCGGCGAGCACGGCGACGGCATCGTTCGCGGCGTCTTCACCGAGAAGATGTTCGGCCCCCGGCTGTACAACGCCTTCCGCGAACTCAAGCGCACTTTCGACCCCGAAGGCATCATGAACCCCGGCAAGATCGTCGACTGCCCGCCCATGACACAGAACCTCCGCCTGGGCCCCGACTACAGGGCTACGGAGATCGAGACCACACTCGACTTCACCGGCGACGGCGGCTTCGCCCGTGCGGTAGAGCTCTGCAACGGCGTCGGGGCCTGCCGTAAGGACGGCGGCACCATGTGCCCCTCCTACATGGTCACCCGTGAGGAGGAGCACTCCACCCGTGGCCGCGCCAACGCCCTCCGTTCCGTCCTATCCGGCATGCTCCCCGCCTCCGAGTTCACCGGCAAGCGCCTCCACGATGTCCTGGACCTCTGCCTGGAGTGCAAGGGCTGCAAGACCGAGTGCCCCTCCAACGTCGACATGGCAAAGCTCAAGTACGAGCTCCTGGCCCACTACAACAAGGCCAACGGCACACCCCTCCGCGCTCGCCTCTTTGCCAACATCGCCCGCATCAACCGGTGGAGCGCCCGCCTTGGCCCCCTGGCCAACCTGGGCATGAGCAGCCCACTCACCCGCTGGCTGCTGCACCTCTTCCTGGGCATCCACCGGAAGCGGCGCCTGCCCGCGCTGGCGAAGGAGACCTTTCCCGACTGGTTCCGCAAGCGACGGCGCGTCCTCGGCGGCCCCAGGGGCCCCGTCGTCCTCTTCCACGACACCTTCATGGACTACAACGTCCCGGAGGTTGGCCGCGCCACCGTGGAGCTTCTTGAGGCCGCCGGCTACCAGGTGGTGCTGGCCGACAACGTCTGCTGCGGCCGACCCATGATCTCCAAGGGCATGCTGGAGCGTGCCCGCGACCACGCACGCATCAACGTCGACCGTCTCTACCCCTACGCCAAGGCCGGCATACCCATCGTCGGCTGCGAGCCCAGCTGCCTCCTCACCCTCCGCGACGAGTACCCAGACCTGCTCCGCGACGACGCCTCGAAGGCCGTCGCCCAGCACGCCGTCCTCATCGACGAGCTCCTCGTCTCCCTCCACGACCGCGGCCAGCTGGACCTGAAGTTCAAGGAGACCCCAGAGAGAGTCCTCTTCCACGGGCACTGCCACCAGAAGGCCCTCGTGGGCACCGCGCCCTCTCTGGCCGCGCTACGCCTCGTGCCTGGCCTGGAGGTCGAAGAGATCGACGCCGGCTGCTGTGGCATGGCCGGCGCCTTCGGCTACGAAAAGGAGCACTACGACCTCTCCATGGCAATCGGCGAGCAGAAGCTCTTCCCCGCCGTTCGCGCCGCGCCGGACGCCCGCATCGCCGTCACCGGCTTCTCCTGCCGCCACCAGCTCCACGACGGCACCGGCCGCCGCCCCCAGCACCTCGTGGAGCTGCTCAGAGAAGCGTTGGTAGAGTAAGATAGGATCGGTCCTGAGCGAGTGGGTTCTCGAAGCACAGATGGCCACTAATATGCGGGTACTAGGCGTAGTGGGAGGCCTTCTGCTTGCCATGACCTTCCTCGCCAGTTGCGGGGACGTGACGCCGACGCCGTCTCAGCCGGTGACGGCCACAATACCGATCACAGCCACGCCGGGTACGCCACCAACGTTGGTTATGGCTACGGCCTCGGGCACGCTCAGATACGTTGATATTGAGCGACGTATCGTCATCGTAACGACGCAGTCAGCCGCTGACATCGTGCTGAGCGTGGCAATGACTGCCAGTGTCACAGCGGACGGAGCAGTCACGGTGCTGGCCAATCTCGCCGATCGAATCGATTCTAAAGTGAACGCAACGTATAACCAAGCAAACAACATTGCCATCAGCGTTGAAGTGTTCGACTAACCCTTGCCCGCTGACCCGGCATAGATGGCCATCCGCATTCTCTGCATATCACGAATAGTCATCATTCTACCTGGGAACTCGAATAGAGACGCACTCTGAGATATGCAGGCTAGCGAGAGCGCCTAAGCCACCAGAGCGGCGTAGGGCACAGCCACGTGTACGGACGCAGTCCGAGGGCGGGTGGGACAAACGAGCGGAGGTTCAAATGCGTGACGGGAAACGCCCCCGCCCCGGAGCGCCCAAAGGCAGCTCCTGTGCTGAATCCGCCGAAGCATCAGCGGCCTCAGCGCGGCGGAGCGAACTTGTAGCCTATACCCCGCTCGGTCAGGATGTATTGGGGATTGCTGGGATCCCGCTCAATCTTCTTCCGCAGGTGTTGAATGTGGACCTTCGGCAAATAGGGGGTGTTCTCGTGGTCTGGACTCCACACCTCCGTCAGGAGGCTCCTCTTGGAGAGCGGTCGCCCCGCGTTTCTGACCAGATAGGTCAGCAGCTTGAACTCGATATTGGTGAGCTTCGCAATCTGCCCTCGCACCGTAACCTCGCGCGTATCAAAATCAACCGTCAACTCGCTGGAGACGAAGGGACGCTCTGCACGATCAAGCGATGTTTCGATGGTACGGCGGGCCAGCGCCTGTACCCGGGCCAGAAACTGGAGATGGCTGAACGGCTTCGTGATGTAGTCGTCGGCTCCACACTCCAGCCCCCTGACAATATCCTTGTCGTCGCTTCGGACACTGAGCATCAGAATAGGGACATCTGAGAATGAACGCAGGTCGCGGCAGACCTGAAAGCCGTCCATATCCGGAAGTACCACATCCAGGACCACAAGGTCGGGCTGGTCGCTTTTGGCAAGACGAATGCCCTCACCGCCAGACTCAGCGGTGAGTATGATGGAGTTGGGCCAGCGCATATCGAAGCAGAGAGAGACCACCTCCGCGACATCCGGGGCATCGTCGATGATCAGCACCTTCATCGTGGCTCTCCCCCTACGACCTGACTCGCCCAGCACCCGAGGGCACGGTTACTGCAACTGCGGACTATCATTACCTTTGAACAGACGGTTCCAGCATAGGATGCTGTATCAAGGGAAGGCTGATAGCAAAAGTGCTCCCCTTTCCCTCTTCACTCTCCACCTGGATACTTCCATGATGCAATTCGGTAAGGGCCTTTGCGATCGCCAGACCAAGGCCCAGGTTCGATCCTTCGTCGCTTGTCTCAGAGCCGCTAGCGAAGGCCTCGAAGATCCACCGCTCCTGTGTTGGAGAAACTCCGACCCCGGTGTCGATTACTTTGACAAGAAGCCTGTCGTCCTGACTCTCAGCTACGACAGTGATGTCACCGCCCTCGGGCGTGAATTTGATGGCATTGGCCACCAGATTCAGCAGAATCTGCTGAAACCGGTGCGGGTCTATAACCACCCGAGGCAGATTAGGTGCGACCTCCGTGGTCAGCGTTATACACTGGCCGTCAGCTAGGGGGCGAACAAGTTCACACGTCTCAATGATAATAGCACCGATGTCGCGCTTCTCCATATGCAGTTCCAGAGTTGCGCTGCGCATTTTCCCATATTCGGTGAGCTCTGTGATCAATCGGTCCAGGCTCTCCACTCCTCGGGAGACGGAGTTGATAAGCCGGCCTCTGAGCTCTGCGTCTACAGTCGGCTTCTGATTGAGCATACCCGCAGAGGCCATGATGGCTGTGAGGGGTGTCCGGAGTTGGTGGGTGAGGACCAGAATATAGTCGCTTTTCTTTTCGTTAAGGATTTCAAGCTCAATGCTACGGTTCCTCTCCAGGGCGTACAAACGTGCCGCCTCCATGGTGGGAGCAGCCCGTTCTGCCAGGCTCTGTAGCAGGTCCATGTCAGCCTTGGTGTACGTGCGCCCCGAAGCCTTTGGACCCACCAATAGAATGCCGTTCAGGGTTCCGTGGGTAACCAGAGGCACCAGCAACTCTGTCTGCAGCTCCTCAAAGACGGCCATCTCTTGGGGCGCCATGCCAGCAAACTGGGGCAGAACCACCAGCTCCCCCCACATGATAGGTGCCTGGCGACTCTCCATCCACCGCAGTAAGGGAGAATCCACGTTAAGGGATGGATGCCCGTGGTTTACCCCAAAGTCCGGAGCGGTGGAACTGTCCACAACACTCACATCGCCTCGCTCCGGCCACAGATGCATCAGCGCTACCCGGTCTGTCCCCACCGCCTGACGCACCGACTGAAGCAACTTCTCATACTGCCTGCTGATGTCTAGCTGGTGTAGGATGCCCTCTTCAGAAAGCGGTGGGCAGTCGCTCAGTCGCACTATCCTGTGGAGGAAGCGGCGGAGCGAATGCCGGGAGACCTGAATCAGGGGCAACACCCGTGTCACCGGTAAGAGCATATGATTATCCTCTAGGCAGGTTACTCAGAGCCGTACTTTACCTCATTCTTACCGATGCCTCAAGACCTTTACCGGGGCTAAGGATTAATGTCCTGCTGCCCATAGCAGTGGGAACCTTCCATATGATATGAAAGAAAATTGACACGATCGCATCTTGGAAAACATAATGACGTTGAGCACAATCTTAACGAATAATTTATCCCACCATGTCCCTGTGGCCGGGCCTTTCATCCCGTCAACAGAGCTCTGGCGGACCGATCTCAAAGGTGGCATCACAATGACCCCTGGCAATGAGGCGCACCTGGCCCTGTTTACAGATCTGTATGAGCTAACCATGGCGGAGAGCTACTTACAGCAGGGTATGAATCAGCCCGCTACCTTCAGCCTGTTTACCCGTAGACTTCCTGTCAACAGGGGATACCTGGTCTCCGCTGGGTTGGAAGACATCTTGCGATATCTCGAAGCGTTGAGGTTCTCCGAAGAGGAGATCGAATTCCTCCATGGAACAGGACTGTTCAGCGAAGACCTTCTCAGCTATTTGGAGCAGTTTCATTTTACGGGAGAGGTATGGGCCATTCCAGAGGGCCGTCTTTACTTTCCTGATGAGCCTGTGGTGGAGGTTACAGCACCGATTATTGAGAGCCAACTGGTGGAGACCTTTATCCTGAACCAGGTAAACCTTCAATCCCTGATAGCTACCAAAGCGGCCCGGTGCCTTTCGGCTGGCCAGGGCCGGACGCTTGTGGACTTCGCTCTGCGGCGCACCCAGGGTACTGATGCGGGGATGAAAGCAGCCCGGTGTAGCTACCTTGCAGGCTTTGCTTCAACAAGCAACGTCCTTGCCGGGAAGAGATATGGGATTCCCCTAGCGGGAACCATGGCCCACTCCTTCGTCTCCAGCTTTGAACATGAGATCGATGCCTTCCGGGCCTATGCTAGCAGCTTCCCAGACAACGCGGTTTTCCTCATCGACACGTACGATACGCTATCCGGCGCGCATAAGGCCGCCGTGGTGGCAAAGGAGATGGAGGGTCAGGGGCACCGGCTGCGGGCGGTGCGCCTTGACAGCGGCGACCTGATCGCCCTCAGCCGCCAGGTGCGGCTGATCCTGGACCAGGCGGGTCTGGACTACGTAGAGGTGTTCGCCAGTGGTAGCCTTGACGAGTATTCCGTGGAGACGGTTCTGGATGCGGGGGCACCTATTGACGGCTTTGGCATCGGCACCAAGATGGGAGTCTCCGCGGACGCCCCCTGGCTGGACAACGCCTACAAACTGGTGAAGTACAACGACCGGCCCATCCTCAAGTTGAGCGCTGAAAAGGTCACCCTCGCTGATGAGAAGCAGGTCTACCGACTGAGAGATAAGAATGGGATGTTTGCTGAGGACGTCATTGCGCGGAGGGAGGAGCGACTTACACCAGAGGCCGAGCCCCTCCTGATCAGGGTGATGGAGGGAGGACGCATCATCCAGCCCCCGCCGAGCCTGAAGGAGATCCGACAGAGGTTCCAGGAGGAGTTCTCCAGGTTACCTGCTCTGTACAAGGCTCTGAGAGAGCCGCCCTCCTACCCGGTACGGCTGAGTCACGGGCTGCTGCGGCTCCAGGAGGAGGCAAAGCGGTACGCGGAGCAGGAGGAGGTCCGACTACCGTAGTGGCCTTGACAGGCAGCTTTGCGCCGATAAGGAAGTGATCCCAGCGTGTCTTTGTGTGTGCGTAGGCCGTACGGTCGGCTCTAGCTTCACGTTACATCTTGTAGCTGAGCTACGCTGAAGATAACGTGGAACGGCATGCAGTAGATAACCACGCTGTTCTGGGCAGTCACGTCGATATCATCGGGTATGGGGTAATTCTGGTTGCCAATGTTGCCCTTTAGCTTGCCAAGGTCGACATACCCAGGGGTCTTGACATCGTTTTGCCGGCCAGGATTCTGGTGAGGTGTGAGAATTACATGCAGGTCCGGGCCATTAGTGGTTTTGAAGTCTTCTAGTCTGAGCAGATGGGAGCCGTCCGGGCCCCTGTAAATGGTTACCTGGCCGCTTCCCTTGTGGAAACTGTCCTGGTCGCGGAAGTTTCCGGTCTTGAGCATGACCGGCCCGACTGTTGGCTCAGTTGGTGAACCAGAGATTACTGGGACGGCTGTAGAGGTAGCGGGCATCTCGTCGCCAGTCTTCATCATGGTGTCAGGTATGGCCTCGTCAAACTCTTGATCGATATGGGCCATACCAGCCATGATCTGCTCCACATCTTCGCGGTCCATATCTGCGGGGACCTCAGCGGTGTTCGCAAAGGGAAACTCCTCCTCCACCGTCACGTTGGTGAATAGCGGAGAGCCGAGATCGTAGCTGATAAAGGTGACCAGGGCCAGTGCCGGGATGCCGAAGATCGCGAATGGCAGCCTACGTTGCCATGCAAACATGTGCCACCCTCTACGGTATCCAAAGGCAATAGCCACAGCTATAGCAGCAAGAAGGCCAACGGCGATGGGCCACCTGTACGGGTAGAGGTCAGCGGCTATCCGCTCAAGTTCGCCGAAAAATTCGGCCATACTGGTTCCTTTCGGTCTTCTCGGACGGTTTTTCTACGCTACCTCTACATGCCCTGGATTCATGACCTTGCCGGCAAGCTATCGCTACCCCACCAGTCGGGCTATCTCGTCGCCCACCTGTGAAGTGGAGGCAGTGCCCCCCAGGTCCGGCGTGAGCAGCCGGCCTTGGGCCAGGGTCGTCTCCACCGCTGTGCGTATCTCAGCCGCCGCTTGAGCCTCGCCAAGGTGGTCCAGCATCATGGCTGCCGATAGAATGGCGGCCATCGGATTGGCGATGCCCTTGCCGGTGATGTCCGGGGCACTGCCGTGGACCGGCTCGAAGGCGGAGGGGAACCGCCTCTCCGGGTTGATGTTGCCGCTTGGTGCAAGGCCCATGCTGCCGGTGACCTGGGCAGCGATATCCGAAAGGATATCGCCGAACAGATTGCTCGCGACGATGACGTCAAACGCCTCCGGGTTGCGGACCAGGTTCATGCTGGCGGCGTCCACCAGCAAAGAGTCGGTCTGGATTTCAGGGTACTCCATCGCCACTTCACGGAAAACCCTGTCCCAGAACACCATGCTGTGGCGCATGGCGTTGGATTTGGTCACGGAGGTCACCTTGCGCTTCCCGGCCCGCCTCTGGGCAAGCTCGAAGGCATAGCGGATGATCCGCTCGGTGCCATGGCGGGTGAACACGGCCGTCTGGATGCTGATCTCCTGGGGTGTCTCGTGGTATATGCCGCCTCCCATGTCGGTGTACTCGCCCTCGGTGTTCTCCCGGACCACCACCAGGTCAATGGACCCGGCGTCCCTGTCGCGCAGAGGGGACTGGATGCCCTCATAGAGGATGTTGGGCCGGAGGCAGACGTACTGGTCGAAGGAGCGGCGGATGGGCAGGAGCAGCCCGTGTAGGGTCACGTGGTCGGGGATGTCCGTGTGTCCCACCGCGCCGAAGTAGATGGCGTCGAAAGGGAGAAGGGCCTGGAGGCCATCCTCCGGCATCATCCGGCCCTGTTTGGCGTAATAGTCAGAGCCCCACTCGAACTCGGTGAAATCGAAGGTGATCTCGAAGTGGTGGCCCGCCGCCTGGAGCACCTTTATGCCCTCGGCAACCACCTCCGGTCCGATGCCGTCTCCTGAGATGACGGCGATGAAGTAGCTTGTCATCGAATCTCCTCTCCGTTTCGGTGGTCAGATTGCGACGGAACAGGTAGTGCCAGAGCGACTTGAGTGATAATCTGGGTCATAGCCACCAGGTCGGAAGCTCCTGATGACCACGTCAGCCTGGCATGCCAAACGTTGGAGCTGCTCACTTCCAAGCAATTCTACTAGCGTCTTCGAACGACGGCAATCGGCGGTTGCTTACCTTATGACCGAACCATTGGACGTTGGGCAACTGGTTCAGAGCATCGACGCCGAGAGGTTGCGGGCTCACGTTGCCCGTTTGAGCGAAGGCGACCGTCATCCCGTGTACAGCGCTGACCGGCACGCCGCCGCCGCAGGCTACATTGCAGCCGCCTTTGAGGAGGCGACGCTCCGCGTGCGTGTCCACCCGTTCACAAAGGGAGAGCTTGAGGGGAGAAACCTGATAGCCGCCATACCGGGCGGCCAGCCGGAACTCTCCCCCATCCTCGTGTGCGGCCACTACGACTCGGTGGCCGGATCACCGGGCGCCGATGATAACGCCAGTGGCGTGGCCGCCCTCCTGGAGTGCGCCCGTGTGCTCTCCGGTGTGACGCTTCGGCGGCCGGTGGAGTTCGCTGCCCTCGACATGGAGGAGCGCCAGCCTGTGGAGGGAGCGTTGCTCGGGGGCAGCGCCCTGGCTGAAGAGGCGAAGCGGGGCCGCCCGTACGAAGGGGTGTACAACCTGGAGATGATCGG
>JAPUKM010000233.1 GCA_027295645.1 Chloroflexota bacterium
TGGCGGTGAACGTGCGGGGGCCGTATTTGACCTGCCGGCAGGTCCTGCCGACGATGATGGAGCAGCGCCGGGGTAGCATCATCAATATGGGGTCGCTGGCGGGCACGCTCCCCAGAGCAGGTGGCAGCGACTACTGCAGCAGCAAGGCGGCCCTCAACATGCTCAGCCTCTGCCTGGCCGAGGAGGTGCGGGAGTACGGCATCGCGGTGAACGTCTTGAACCCGGGGGGAGTGAAGACCGAGGGGGCCGAGGCCGGCGAATGGCCGCCACCATGGGACGAGCGGGTGGAGCCGGAGGAGGTCTGTCCAAGCGCGGTCTACCTTGCGCTACAGAGCGCGGGGACGCTCACGGGCCGCATTGTGGGGCGGGCGGAGTTCGGGAAGGGCTGGCCCTAGGCGATGGCGGGTGCCGTCTGCTGGTGATTTTGTGGGGCTTGCCATAGAATCCTAGCTGAAAACGGGTCGTCGGGGCAACGTTGTACACGCATACATACACCTTTCGCAACGCTGAAAATATAGATGTAGAGGAGGGGAGAAAATGGCGACCGCATTAGTTGTCGGAGGGACGGGACCGACGGGGCCGTACATCGTCAACGGGCTTCTCAAGCGTGGCTACGAGGTGACGGTGCTGCACGGTGGCTTCCACGAGGCGGAGTTCGACGGGCCGGTGGAGCACATCCACACGGACCCCCATTTCAAGGAGACGCTGGAGGAGGGTGTGGGGGACCGTGGCTGGTGGGACCTGATCGTGTTCACCTACGGGCGTCTGCGCATCGGGATCGAATTCGCCAAGGGACGCACGGGCAGGATCATAGGGGTGGGAACGGTGGATGGTGTGGCGAGACCGTCGGACCCGCGATGGGGCCTGCTTGGACGGCCGTTCAACGTCCGTGAGGATAACCTGGTGGCGGAGAACGACCTGGAGAACGCGAAGATGGGCGCCCGCATCGCCGAGGCCAGGGACTCGCTGTTTCAGGTCCACCGTGAGGGCCACTACAACGCCACGTATATGGGCTTTTCGGTCATCTACGGTCCGCGGGCGCAGGCACCCAGGGAGTGGCTCGTTATGCGGCGGATACTGGACGGCAGGAAGCGATTCATGATTGCCGACGGGGGCGTCACTGTGCTACATCGTGGGTACGCCGAGAACGTGGCGCACGGGCTGTTGCTGGCGGTGGACAAGCCCGACATGGCCGCCGGAAAGGACTTCTGCGTCCTGGACCAGAGGCAGTTCACGGTGCGTCAGCGTATCGAGGCCATAGCCAAGTATATGGGGCATGAGTGGGAGATGGTGGACATGCCCTGGGAGTTCGCGATTCCAGCACAACTGAATTCGATGAGAAACAAGAGCCCGTGGGTGCGCAACGCCTCCCGTATCGAGGCGGACCTGGGCTATCGCGACGTGGTGCCTGCAGAGGCGGCCCTCAAGAAGACGGTGGACTGGATCCTGGAGAACAGGCCCGAGCGCGGGGGAGAGGTGGAGGCACAGCTGGCCGATCCGTTCGACTATGAGAAGGAGGACCGGATACTGGACGCATGGGAGAGGGTGCGGGGACAGATGCAGGGTGAAATGAAGGAGATTGACTACCAGATGGCAGCACCGGCCCACGCCTACAGGCATCCGAAGACTCCAGGCGAGGCCTGGCATCGCCCGGAGGAGGCCGCCGCGAAGGACAAGCGATGATACTTCCAGACCATGTCCGCGCCTTTCTCACGGAGAATCACCGGGGAGTGGTGACCACCTTCCGCAAGAGCGGCGCGGCGCAGGTGAGCGTGGTCAGCTGCGGCCTCTATGGGGACGGTGTCGCCTTCACGACGACCGCCGACCGGGCCAAGATACCGAACCTGCGTCGCGATCCGCGCTGCACGCTGCTCGTGTCGCAGTCCGACTGGCGGGGCTACGTGACGCTTGAGGGCCACGCACAGCTGCTGTCCCCGGAGAACACCGACGCCGAGGAGCTGCGGCTGGCCCTCCGCGGTGTGTACCGGGTCACGGGCGGCGGCGAACACCCCGACTGGGACGAGTACGACCAGGCGATGCGCGATCAGCGGAGGTCGGCGGTGGTGGTGGTGCCCGAGCACATCTACGGGAACAAGATATAGACGGGGGTCAAGGGTGAGCGGGAGGGAAGGGCTCAGGGTGACCCTTCAAGATGTGCGTAGCATGACGTAAGCCAGTATAGGCTAAATGTCATTCTGAAGGAGTCCCGATTCACCGGGACGAACTGAAGAATCTAAGGCCTCTCGTACTAGTCTCCTGGTGCTGTTCGTTATGATGTATAGGTAGTGCTCCGCTCATGTGTCTTAGATTCTTCGTCGCTGTGCTCCTCAGAATGACATAGGGGGGAGCAGAATGACACAGGCAGGGCTCAGGACGATCGGTCATCAGCGATATGTAAGGCCCGCCGGGCAGCCTGGAACATGACCGTGAGCGGCGCCTCCTTGCCGGTCCATAGCTGAAAGGCCTCGGCTCCCTGGTAGATGAGCATGGGCAGTCCGCCCAGGGTGCGCGCCCCTGCCCTCTTGGCCTCCCGGAGCAGTGGCGTCTCCGGCGGGTTGTAGACGAGGTCGCAGACCAGGGCTCCCGGTGGGATGGAGGCGGACGGTATCGGCGACTGCTTCTCCCCGACGCTGTGGCGCAGGCCGAGGGTGGTGCAGTTGACGATGAGGTGCCATCCTCCACCGACGGCCAGGTCCGACGGCTCCAGCGATACGGCGGAGACAGGCGCTCCGTCGCCGAGGTCGGCGGCGAGCTGCCGCGCCCGCTCCGGTGTCCGGTTGGCGATGGTCAGCGCGGCCACTCCCTGCTCCAGCAGGACGTGGGCCACCGCACGCGCCGCACCCCCGGCACCCAGAAGCAGGGCACGCTTCCCCGTGGGGTCGAACTCGCCATCCTCCCGAAGAGCGCGCAGGAACCCCGCCGTATCGGTGTTGTGGCCCTCCAGGAGGCCGTCGCGGTTGACGATGAGGTTGACCGCACCCACCCGCTGCGCGGGCTCCGAAAGCCGGTCAAGGAGGGGGATCACCGCCGCCTTGTGGGGCACGGTCACGCTGGCCCCCAGCGCATCGGGGGAGCGCAGGCCGGTGACGACTCCACCAAGAGCGTCGGGCGGCGTCTCCCACACCTCGAAGCGCACATCCAGGCCGTGGTGGTCGAAGGCCGCCTGCTGGAAGGCCGGGGAGACGGAGTGGCCCAGGGGATAGCCGATGATACCCACCCTACGCATTGCCACTCGTAACCACCGTTCGGAGGCCGGGACTACGACCCCGGCGGGTACTCCTTTTCGATCTGGGTGAAAGAGTCGTCCAGGATACCGATCATATCGTCGATGATCTCCTTCGTGATGGTGAGGGGCGGCGACAGCATGATGGTGTCGCCGGCACGGATGGCCAGGCCGCTCTCCCGGACGATCTGGGTGAACCGCTTGGCGAAGTCGCCCTGGAGGCCGCCGGGGAACTTCTCCTTTGTCTTGCGGTCCTTGACGATCTCGATGGTCAGCAGGAGGCCAAGCCCGCCGCCCACGAAGCCGACCAGCGGGTGGTTCTCCTGGAGCACGGCCATGGCGCGGTCGTACAGGTAGCGTCCCATCCTGTCCGAGTTCTCTACAAGCCTCTCCCGCTCCATGATCTCCAGGTTCTTCAGTGCGGCGGTCATAACGGCCGGATGGCCGCCGTAGGTGACGCCGTGATGGAACATGGCATCGTCACCCTCGGTGTCATCGAAGGTATCGGCGATCTCCTTGCTGGCGACGACGGCACCCACGGGCAGCTCGCCGCCGGTGAGCGCCTTGGCGACGGTCATGATATCGGGATCGACGCCGAACCGCTCCATCCCGAACCAGGTCCCCAGCCGACCGAAGCCGCAGATGATCTCGTCGGCGATCAGGACGATGTCGTACTTATCGCACAGCTCCCGGACCTGCGGCCAGTACTCGTCCGGCGGGATCTGGTTGCCGGAGGGGATGGGCGTGGCGATGAAGGCGGCGATGGTGTGCGGGTTCTCGCCCTCGATGATGTTCTCAAGCGACTTCACGCTGAGCATGCAGCAGTCGCTGTTGGTGCGGTCCTTGAAGCCCCAGGGACAGCGATAGCAGTATGGCGGGTCCACCTGGATGGCCGCCGGCGAGAGGGGGTCGAAGATGCCGTGGGCGGGCCGGCCACGGTTGCCCACGGCCATAGCCGTGGGGGTGGAGCCGTGGTACTGGCCGCGGCGTGAGATGACCTTGGTCTTCATGTGGTTGCCGGAGATGTACTGGTACTGGCGTGCCATCTTGATGGCGATCTCCACGGCCTCCGAGCCGCCGCCGCAGAAGAAGGTGCGCTGGAGCGGCTCCGGGGTGAGATCGGCCAGCTTCTTGGAGAGGAGGATGGCGGGAATGGAGGCGTAGGCCCCGGAGTTGACGTAGGCCAGGGTGGTCATCTGCTCGTTGACCGCCTGCGCCACCTCCGGCCAACGGTGGCCGATGTTCTTCAGGAAGAGCCCGGCCATGCCGTCGATATACTTCTTGTTATCAATGTCGTAGAGATAGCAGCCCTCGCCCCGCACCATGATGTGGGGGCCGCCGGGGGTGGCGATGTCGGCAGTTTGATGGTTCTGGAGCCAGAAGTGCTGCCGCCACCAGTCGACGAGCTGCTCCACCTCCTGCTCGGAGTAGCTGTCCTTGATCCACCAGGCCGATTTGTCCGGATTGGGCTGTACCATGGCTCTTCTTCCTTATTGGCCTTTCGCGGGAGCTTCAATCGGGCCTGTCCCAAGCTCCTGCAATTCTAGTCGCTATGAGGGGCAGCGTCCATACCAGGCCCCCGATCCGGTTCCCGGTGGGCGTCAAGGTACGACTGGAGCAGCACCGCGGCCGCCGCGGCGTCCAGACGGGCACGGTTTCTGGAGGGAGCGACGCCGGCCTCCCGCAGACGCGTCTCCGCCTCTACGGTGGAGTACCGCTCGTCCCAGGTCTCCACGGGAACGTGGCTGGCGGCCCGGAGCGCATCGCAGAAGTCGAGGGTGAGCTGCGCCTGGGGGCCGACGGTCCCCTCCAGGGAGAGCGGCAGCCCGACGACGATGAGGCCGATCTCCTCCTCCCTTGCGATGGCAAGGATGGCGGCGATGTCCTCCTGGGGCGTCTTTACGGTGATGGTGGTGTACGGCGTGGCAAGGAGGCCGTCGGAGTCGCTGACGGCCAGGCCGGTGCGGCGCTGGCCCACGTCCAGGCCGAGGGTTCGACTTTTTATTGTCATGGTTTGGCGGATTAGCGGATGAAAGGATGTACTTTCAGGCATGGCGCGATCGCTGGGGTGTGCCATGCTACAGGGTACGGTAGCCACTGCTTAATAGCGTTGCCAGTGTGTCTGCCCAGGCAAGGACGCCAAGCACCGCCAGGACCACCTCGCCGACGCCGATCCTGGCGCTGGCGACGGGAGAACCGGCCACGGAATCCCAGTACTGGTTCAGA
>JAPUKM010000234.1 GCA_027295645.1 Chloroflexota bacterium
CAAACGGGGCGTGTCTCTGGAGCGCATTCGAGAGATTCATGCCCCTATCGGGTTGGACATCCGTGCCCGGACCCCGGAGGAGATTGCTGTGAGTATCATGGCGGAGGTGGTTCAGTTCCGGCTTAGCGGCACCGGCAATCCGATGAAGCTGCCTGAGAAACAGCTCATGCATATCTACGAGAAGGTGCAAAAAGAGAGGGCCGAGGCACTCCAGGCCGACTAGCCGCTATGTCAGACGTCTCCGCGGTGCTGCTGGCCGCCGGTGAGTCCACCCGGATGGGACAGCAGAAGGCCCTTCTTCCCTGGAAGGGGACAACCCTTCTTCACTACCAGGTGAACTCCCTGTTGAATGGTGGTGCTTCTCAGGTTATCGCTGTCCTGGGATACCGTGCTGAGCTCCTCCGTTCCCTGGTCAAGGATATCCCGGGAGTGGTGCCCGTTCTCAACCTGCGTTACCGCACCGGAAAAACCAGCTCTATCCGTGCCGGTCTCAGGAACGTGGACCCGCGGACACAGATGGTCTTGGTGCTGTCGGTGGATCAGCCCCGGTCGCCTACCCTGGTA
Organism: Chloroflexota bacterium; assembly: GCA_027295645.1. Taxonomy (GTDB): domain Bacteria; phylum Chloroflexota; class Dehalococcoidia; order Lucifugimonadales; family JAPUKM01; genus JAPUKM01. The sequence goes on from JAPUKM010000234.1 coordinate 565, forward strand.
CAGAAGGTGGTGGAGGCGCACCGGCAGCGCGGAGCACTGATCTCCTATCCGGCGTATCAGGGCAAGGGTGGCCACCCGATAGCCTTCTCCGCCTCGTTGCTCCCGGAACTGATGCGTCTCCGGGAGTCGCGCCAGGGCCTGCGAGAGGTAGTGGAGCGGCACAAGTCAGAGGTCCTTCGCTTGGAGGTAGACGACCGGGAGGCAGTACTGGACCTGAACCGGGATGTGGACTACCAGAGTGCGGTGGCCTTTGCCGGTTAAATGACCTTTTCCGCCCTCAACGCCTCTATCTCCTGAGCGCTGAGCCCCAGCAGCTCAGTGAGCGTTTCATCGGTATGCTGCCCCAGCTCTGGAGCGGTTCGGTCCAGGGTGGCTGACGTCCGAGAGAGACGGATGGGCGTATCCGTCGTCTTCACCGTCCCGAGCACCGGGTGGGTCATTTCGACAATGGCCTCTCTGGCCACCACCTGCGGGTTTTGGGCCACCTGTTCTATGGTGTTGACAGGGCCGCAAGGTATGCCCAGTGCGATCAGCTCCTCCAGCCATTCGCTGGTGGTCTTCCGGCGCATGGCCTCGCTGATTATCGGATTCAGCTCCTCGTAGTGCTGCGTACGCAACCACCCAGTGGTGAACCGCTCGTCATCGGCCAAGTCTATGCGGTCGATAGCGGAACAGAAGAGGGGCCACGTCTTTTCTCCTATGATCGCCACCACAACCCAGCCATCCCTGGTCGCAAAGGCCTGAAATGGGGTGTCCACCGGATGGCGGGTTCCCAATGGTTGGGGAACCTCCCCTGTTGCGAAGTATCGGGCGAAGGGATTTTCCAGGAGGGCGATCTGGCACTCCAGCATGCTGATGTCCAGCATTTGTCCCTTCCCACTGCTGGTGCGCTCCTGAAGCGCCGTCAGGATACCGATAGTGCAGTAGAGACTGGACACGATGTCGCCCTGGGAGACGCCAACGCGGATCGGCCCACCGCCTGGCTCTCCGGTGATGCTCATGATGCCACCCATGGCCTGGACCACAATGTCCAGGGCTGGCCTCTTGGCATAGGGCCCGCTCTGGCCAAATCCGGAGATGGCGGCGTAGATGATGTTTGGGTTGTGTGTCTCTATCACCGGGTAGTCCAGACCGAGCTTGGCCATGGTTCCGGGGACGAAGTTCTCGACAAGCACATCGCTCTGCTTTGCCATATCCAGCAGGAGGGCTTTGCCTTTCGGATGGGCCAGGTCAATGGTGATGCTCCGCTTACTCCGGTTGACGCTCATGAAGTAGGCGCTATACCCGTCACCCAGAAAGGGGCCGGTGCCTCTGGTCCCATCTCCTTCACCCGGACGTTCCACCTTGATAACATCGGCACCCAGGTCACCCAGGAGCATCGTGGTGTACGGCCCGGAGAGGAACCGAGTGAGGTCGAGAATACGGATACCGTGTAAGGGGCCTGGCATGGGATTCCTCCTAGCAGAAGAGGTGCGGAAAATAGATGGCATCGCGCGTTAGCTGGGTGAAGCAGCTACAAGGACGCTAGACGACGCCTTCGGCCCGCATCCGGTCGATCTCGTCCACTGAATAACCCAACTCCCTCAGAATCTCCTCGGTGTGCTCTCCAAGTGTAGGTGGTGGAAGTCGTATCTCTCCCGGCGAGTCCGACAGCTTGATAGGCAATCCCAGCGTGCGTATCTTCCCAATCGTTGGATGGTCCATCTCCACAACGTCGTCTCGTGCCGCCGCCAACTCCGACTCCACGATGTCGCTCAGCCGGTTGATCCTGCCACACGGTATATCAGCAGCCTTGAGGATCGTTATCCATTCATCGATGGTCTTAGAAAGGAACACCCTCTCAAGAATGGAGCAGAGCTCCTCTCTGTGCTCTACACGAGAGGCGTTGGCGGAGAACCGTTCATCCTCCAGAGCGTTCGCCAGCGAACCATCAGCTTGGCTGACCACCTCTGGCCAGATCCGCAGGAGTGAGCGCCACTGGCCTTCCGATGCCACAGCAAAAATGAAGTGGCCGTCCTTGGCTGGAAACGATTGGTAAGGAACGATGGTGGGGTGGAGGTTGCCTCGCCGCTGGGGTGGCTGGCCCGTTGCGAAATAGTTCTGAGCCTGGTACGTGAACAGTGGGAGGAGGGCGTCCATAAGAGATACATCAACCATCTGACCCCTGCCGGTCTTGCCCCGATGCAGCAGCGCCAGAAGCACCCCCTCTGTGGCTGCCAGACCGGCTGAAACGTCCGCCAGGGATATGCCGACCTTGGTGGGCGGGCCGTCCGCATAGCCGGTCAAATCCATCAGCCCGGACTCCGCCTGGGTGATCAGGTCATAGCTGGGGTCTAATCGTCTAGGCCCTGTATGTCCATACCCAGAGACGGCACAATAAATGATCACAGGGTTGATCTTCTGGATATTGTCATAGCTGAACCCCAATCGCTCAAGCGTTCCCGGGCGGAAATTTTCAATGAGAACATCGCACCTCTTTATAAGTTTGGACAGCACCTCTTTCCCTTTATCCGAGCGCATATTCAGGGTAACGCTCTGCTTATTCCTGTTGATGCTCAAAAAGTAGGCGCTCTCTCCCTCCAGAAACGGCGGGCCAAATGCGCGGGTATCGTCGCCCTGTCCCGGTATCTCGATCTTTATGATTCGCGCGCCCATATCCCCCAGTCGCATCGTTGCGAACGGCCCCGCCAGGACCCGAGTCAGGTCCAGCACCTGGATTCCATCTAGAGGGCTTGCCATGCATGTCTCCTTGGAGTAGTCAAAGGTTGGAGCAGCGGAAGCGTATCACGGCATACAGTCGCCTACAAGACCGGCCTCACAGATGCGGCGGCCAAAGAGCCGGCTCCAATGAATTGGACCACTCATACCGAGAATCTCGTAGGTGTTAAAGCTGCTTCCTTGACGCGATGCCCCGTGCACCGTACATTTTCAGTGCTTTGAGTACCGTGTCTCACTCACCGTATCAGGAGCGCACTGTTGGAGAGACCGTTCTCCGGCTATGTGACGACCTTTCTCAGGCGGGCGTCGAGGAGGCGCGCCTTGAGGCGGAGCTTCTCGTGGCGCACGTTATGGGCAAGGAGCGGGCCCATCTTCTGGCCGCGTGGGGGGAGCCAATGTCACCTGCCGCACTCCCTCTATTAGCGGATCTGGTGGAGCGTCGTGTTCGTCGGGAGCCGTTGAGCTATCTGGTGGGCTGGCGCGAGTTCTACGGCCTCCGTTTTGCGGTGCGCTCCGGCGTTCTCATCCCCCGTCCGGAGACGGAGACGGTGGTGGACGCGGCGCTTCGACTGGCAGCGCAGAGATACGGCGATGCCCCCGTGGTGGTCGACGTCGGCTGCGGGTGTGGGGCTATTGCTGCTGCCCTGGCGACCCACCTGCCGCGGGCGCGGGTATACGCGATGGACAACGCTCGTATCCCTGTCGAGGTATCGGCGGAGAACTTCCGGCGGCACCGTGTTGAGGAGAGGGTCACCCTTCTTGAGGGCGACCTGCTGGCCCCCTTGACTGAGCCGGTGGATATAGTGGTGGCCAACCTTCCCTACGTCCGAAGCGGGGACTTCGCGGCGATTCAGCCGGAGGTGCTGTGGGAGCCTCGTGAGGCCCTGGACGGCGGCCCGGATGGACTGGCGGTGATCCTCCGGATGTTGGGCCAGCTCACTGGCAAGGTTCGTACTGGAGCGACGGTCCTGATGGAGTGCGACCCCCGACAGGCGGAACTCCTGGTGCGGGAGGCCAAGAGGCGCTTTCCGGGCTGCACTACCAAGGTGCTCCAGGACCTGGCCCGCCTGGACCGAGTGGTGGAGGTGCTGCTCTAGAAGCCGGGGGTTAGCTTGAGCCCGGTGGCGACACTCTGGGAAGTCCTCCGAACCTGAGGCGTAGCAGACCCTTGAAGTCTCCCCAGGCGGTGCCGGCAACCTTCACTCGTGTGTCGGGGTCGTCGGTCCATGCGACAGGGACCTCTTTGATCTTGAAGCCGCGCTTCTCCGCCAGGATCAGCAGCTCAGAGTCAAAGAACCACCCCTGGTCTACCACGTGAGGCACCAGTGCGGCGGCGGCGGCCTTCGTGACCGCCTTGAAGCCGCACTGGGCGTCATGGAAGCGGGTGGCGAACATGAGCTTGATGAGCAGGTTGTAGCTACGGGAGATGAACTCGCGCTTGAGAGAGCGCAGGTGGACCTCCGCGCCGGGGATCAGGCGCGCTCCGATGGCGATATCGTGGCCATCCTGGAGCGCCTGGAGCAGGAGAGGAAGGGCCTGTAGGTCGGTGGAGAGGTCCACGTCCATGTAGCTGACGATGTCGGCGTCGCTCTCCAGCCATGCTTTGCGGAGGGCGCGACCCCTGCCTCGCTGCTCGATGCGGAGGTAGGCGACCTCCGGGTACTGCTCTGCGAGGGTATGGCTCACCTGTGGGGTGGTGTCCGTGGAGCCGTTGTCGGCGATGACGATGCGCCATGGGCCGTCAAGGTTCTCGGAGAGGAAGGCGTGGAGGCGGCCGATGCTGCCAGGGAGGGCCTTCTCCTCGTTCAGGACTGGGATGACAATGTCGACGCTGGGAGTCATGCCGCACCTTTGCTTGATTGTTTACAGTGGAAGTTGATTGTTAGAAAAAAATTCATCGATTGTTGGCTTCGGATTTGGAGGCGTCAGATAGGGGTGGATTTGATAGTATGCTGGAGTGGGCTCTCATGACGTTCATATATGTGCCGGTGGTCTCTTGGGTGCTGGTTGCGTCACAATGGTCTCTTTTCCCACCCACCCGCCCAACAGGGTAGTTGTAGGTCAGGGGAACACCCCCTGAACCCCGGCAGATCCCGACAGGTCGGGTGCCAGTGTGTATAGACATACAGCGAGCCGTTCTGCACTCCCCTGATGGTGCCTGAGCAACCATGCAGGCGCGATGGTGCGTGTTTCCACCATTATCGGTGAGGTGAGTGGGATGCGCCAGAGTGCGGTGTCTTGTATCAGCCATATGGTAAGGCTGTTGTCCAGTCAAAGAGGAGGCAGGGATTGAGGAGGCTGAAGCTCTATATAGCCACGAGCTTGGATGGCTACATCGCCGGCCCCAATGGCGAGATCGACTGGCTGGAGGCTGGCGGCGATCTTGACTACGGTTACCGGAGATTCTACTCCTCGATCGACACTACCCTGATGGGCACCGCCACGTATAGGCTGACACTCACCGTGGACGACTTCCCATATCCCGACAAGGCCAACTATGTGTTCACCAGGGGCACGCCCCCTCCTGACACGGCCTATGTTCGATTCATATCAGGCGATATCGCCGGGTTCGTCCGGTCTTTGAAGGAGCAGCCCGGTGACGATATCTGGCTTGTGGGTGGTGGCCAGATCAACACCGTCATGCTCAATGAGGCGTTGATTGACGAGATCATCCTGACGCTCTTCCCACTTGTGCTAGGGGAGGGCATTCCCCTGTTTGCCCCAGGCGCCAAACGCTCCCTCTTCAAAACAACGGGTTATGAGAGGTATGCGACCGGTCTTGTACAGTGGCGTATGGTGAAGGGGTAGGAGAGAAACTGCTGCTGATGGTGGCTACTCACGTGTGATCAGTGGACACGCGAGGTTCCGAACGGTGTGTCACGCGGTCTTGCATGCGGCCAGATCGCTTACTGTCACTCCACATGACTTGCTCTGCCGAGTTCCTAAACAAGCGCTTCTCCCCGCAATATTTGCACTCGCCCACACTATCTGTGCCTTGCGGAGGGCCAATGAGCCAATGGTGTGGAGAGCATGCAGGACGGCTCATGGCTGCTTCCCTGTTCCTCCTACTGGAATCGTAGGACGACAACGCGGCATCATGTAGCGGAACCTATCATTTCAAATGTCCTGAGACATCCCGTGGGGAGGAGGGAACCCATCACCGGGTTGCCCCACGGGACGGTCAGGACGGCCTGACCATATCAGAGCCGCAAACGAACGCGTCAAGTACCAGACGGCCAGCACGAGCAAGACTTAAGGGATTATTAATGCAACCATGGTTTTGGACAGTCAAACGTACCGACACGGGGCATCACTACCCGGCACCGACCGGAATTATGGGATCAGCCTCCCATACGGACCGGGCCTGATCGGCAACAGCCGTCACGTCATGAAGTAAGATAAGAGCGGTTCACCGACTCCAACAGGAGGCGGCATGAAGAAGCTCCGCACTCTTTTGGTCGCCTTCATTGCTTCGGCATTTCTGTCGACGGCCTGCGGAGGGTCAGCGCCCACCCCTATCATCCTCACCACGCCGGTCCCTACGTTGACCTCTACACCCTCTCCTGACACCGTCATCGCGTTTCCCAACTCGAATCTCCAGACGGCCATTCGGCTTGCTCTGGGCAAAGGGGCAGGTGAAGAGATGACGGCAGGAGATCTGGCCAAGCTTAGCGAGTTGGACGCTCCCTACTACCCCCCCTACATTACGGACCTTTCCGGCTTGGAATATCTCACCAACCTGACTTCGTTCAACCTCCGGTACAACCAGATACGTGACATTTCGCCCCTGACCAACCTCACCAGCCTGGCCTCACTCGTGCTTTATGACAACCAGATAGGCGACATCCTGTCCCTGGCCAACCTCACCAGCCTGACCCTCCTTGATCTTTCGGAGAACCAGATAACCGACCTCTCACCCCTGACCAATCTCACCAGCCTGGCATCACTCGGTCTTTTGGGAAATCAGATAGCCGACATCACGCCTCTGGCCGATCTCACCAGCCTGACCTCACTCGGCCTCTCCAGGAACCGGGTAGTCGATATCGCGGCTCTGGCCGACCTCACCAACCTGACC
>JAPUKM010000235.1 GCA_027295645.1 Chloroflexota bacterium
TCCCCTCGGTACCCATGGAGATGCCATCGCTCACCGTTATCGTGCCGAACTCGAACGGGGTGCCTTCCGCGGCCCGGATCCCCTCCTTCGCTTTGGCCGCCAGCCGGCCCAGGTGCACGTTGCACGGCGTTACGTCGCTCGCCAGGTTGGCCACCCCCACAAACGACTTTCCTATCGCCTCATCGTCCATGCCCATCGCGCGGAAGTACGACCGGGCCGGGGCCCGCTCCGGGCCTTCGGTGATCTCCTTGCTGCGGTGCTTCGGGTCGAGCCCTGTTCTGGCCGTCATGGCGACACCTCACATGGAACATAGCGAATGGATGAAATGAATATAGAAGGGCTGCTATTATACTGACACCCCTGCCGAGTCACAATGAGCGTAGGACTACAGCGCTATCTCCACCCCCACACCCCTCTCCCTTGCCGCGCGGTAGGTGGCCATCGCCGCGGCCACGTCCCACGTGCCGATGCCCTGCGACTCGAACAGCGTGATCGCCTGCGCGTCCGTCCGCCCGCTTATCCTACCCGCCACCACGTCCGCCATCTCCCGCACCCGCTCCCATTGGAGCACACCCCTGGCTGCCGCGGCCATCAGCTCGCCCGACTCCGTCTGGGCCTGTGGCAGGTCGTCCACGGTGATCAGCGCGGCGCGGCGTATCGCCTCGTCGTCCAGCTCGCGCCGCAGGTAGTGATTGCCCCCCGCGGCGTTGATGTGCGTCCCCTCTTTGAGCCACGCTCCCTCAAGCACCGGCTCCCGGGCGCTGGTGATGGTGACGACGATGTCGGCCTCCCGCACGCACGCCTCCCCCGTGTCCACCGCCGTGACCGGAACGTCGAGCCGATGGGCCATCTCTTCGGCGAAGGCATCCCGCCGCTCCAGGCCTCTGCTGTAGACCCACATCTGCTGAATATCGCGGACCTTGCACACCGCCTCCAACTGGGTGGCGGCCTGTCTCCCGGTGCCGATGATGCCCACGGTGCGAGCGTCCTCCCGAGCCATGTACCTGGTGGCGACACCGCTGGCAGCACCCGTGCGTATCTGCCCCAGGAGGTTCCCCTCCAGGATGGCCAGAAGGGCGCTGGTCTCGCCGTCGTAGAGCAGGACCACCATACCCCCGCCGCGCACGCCGGGCTTGTGGGGTCCCCCGTAGCTCTTCAGCCCGAAGGCGTTGATCTCTCCGCCCACCCAGCCGCCCATGAGCTGGTGGGTGCCGTCGGGCATGGCCATGCGAGTGCGAGGTCGCACCATCGCCTGGCCGTGCGCCCGCAGCCGGAACGCCTCCTCCACCGCCGCCAGGCAGGCGTCCATAGTGAGCAGGCTTCGGACATCGTCCTCTTTCAGCAGCAGGGCCACGGCTTCACCTCGCTGGATACAGTCAGAAGTAGGATGAATCTGATGAGCGGGCGCAAGTATAGCACAGGGTTGAGGGCGGCCCTGTAGCGCACCTCCCGCCCGCTGGCTACAATGGGACCACCGCCAAACGGAAGGAGACCCTCTATGCCCCGCCCCCGCGTCTTCGTCACCCGCCGCATGGCCCAGGAGGCCTTGGACCTGCTGGCCACCGAGCTGGACGTGGAGGTCTGGCCAGACGACCACGCACCCCCACGCGACGTGCTGCTCAAGAAGACAGGGGAGTGCGTCGCCCTCCTTACCACCGTGGAGGACAGGATCGACGAAGCGGTGCTCGCCGCCGGCCACGGTGCCCTCAAGGTCGTGGCCAACTGCGCCGTCGGCTTCGACAACTTCGATATCCAGGCGGCGACACGGCTCGGCGTGGCCTTGAGCAACACCCCCGGCGTGCTCACCAAGACCACCGCCGACCTCGCCTTCGCGCTCATCCTGGCCACCGCCCGGCAGGTCGTCCAGGGCGACCGTGACGTCAGGGCCGGCAGATGGAAGAGCTGGCACCCCTTCGCCTACACCGGCCCCGACATCCACGGCGCGACCCTCGGCATCATCGGCCTGGGACAGATCGGCCTAGAGGTCGCCAGGCGGGCCATGGGGTTCGAGATGACGGTGCTCTACTACGACCCGGTGCGACGCCCGGAGGCCGAGGAGACATACGGCCTGACCTTCTGCCCGGACATCCCCTCGGCGCTGAAGGAGGCCGACTTCGTTTCCCTGCACGTGCCACTGACCCCCGACACACGCCACATGATGGGCCGCGACTACCTGAAGCTCATGAAGCCCACGGCCATCCTGGTGAACACCGCCCGAGGGGCCATCGTCGACCACCAGGCCCTCTACGAGGCGCTACGTGACGGTGTCATCGCCGGCGCCGGCCTGGATGTCACCGAGCCGGAGCCCATCCTCCCGGACCACCCCCTCCTGACCCTGCCCAACGTGGTGGTCACCCCGCACGTCGGCAGCGCCAGCCTTCAGACCCGTCGAGAGATGGCCCTCCTGGCCGCCCGCAACATCCTGGCCGCCCTCAACGGCCGGGAGATGCCCACCTGCCTCAATCCTGAGGTGCTTGATGGGAGCTGACTACGCCCCCCACACCCGGTAAACATGGTTCAGCGGCCCGTGGCCGGGCCCCACGTCCAGGTTCGCCCGGATCGCCTCCGTGACGTACTCCTTGGCCTGGCCCACCGCCTCCTCCAGCGCTTGGCCCTTGGCCAGCCCAGCGGCAATAGCCGATGCGAAGGTGCAGCCGGTGCCGTGCGTGTTCTTGGTGTGGATGCGGGGCGCCCTGAGCTCACGGAAGCCCGTGCCGTCGTAGAAGATATCGATGGCCTCGCTGCCGGTCAGGTGCCCTCCCTTGACCACCACGCTCCCGGCGCCCATCTCCACGATCCTCTCAGCGGCGACCCGTGCCTCCTCTAGGGTCCGCACCCTCACGCCGGTGAGCACCTCCGCCTCCGGCCCGTTGGGAGTGACCACCGTCGCCAGCGGAAGCAGCTTCGTGCGCAGCGCGTCCACCGCCTCCTCCCGGAGCAGCCGGTCGCCCCCCTTCGCCACCATCACCGGGTCCACCACCAGGGTGCTGAGCCCCAGGCGGCGTACCTCCTCCGCCACTGCGGTGATCAGCTCGGTGGAGGAGAGCATCCCCGTCTTCACCGCGTCTACCCCGATATCCGATATCACGGCCTCCATCTGAGCCCTGACCATCTCCACCGGGACCTCGTGGATGCCGGTAACCCCCAGCGTATTCTGTGCGGTGATGGCGGTGACCACGGAGGTGCCGTACACCCCAAGCGCAGCGAACGTCTTGAGGTCCGCCTGGATACCTGCTCCGCCGCCCGAGTCCGAGCCGGCGATGGTCATCGCAATAGGTGGTCTGGTCAAGCTATCGTCCTTCGGAGCGTTGTCCGCCTAGTGTACGCATTGCGTCTGATCATGTCGATGTCCGCCGGTTGTATGAGTGTAGCTGGGAGCATTGACCAACAGGCCTACTTCCTTATAGATTGAGCACGGCGTTTCGCCCACACCTGTTCCAGCGCATCACCGCTGAAGGAAACTCAATGACATTGCCCGGAGACCGCTTCGACTACTCGGCGATCGTAGACCGGGAGCCGCTCAAGCTGCCCAACGATGCCAGAATAGTCGTGTGGACCATCGTGAACGTGGAGGACTGGGACATTCGCGGGCCCATGCCGCGCACCGTCCTGCCCGCTCCCGGCGGAGCCAGCGTCATCCCCGACGTCCCCAACTGGGCCTGGTATGAATACGGCATGCGCGTCGGCTTCTGGCGGCTCAAGGAGGCGCTGGACAGGCACCGGATCAAGGCCACTATGGCGATCAACGCCGCGGTCTGCCTCTCCTATCCGCGTATAGCGGATGCGGCCAGAGACGCTGACTGGGAGTTCATGGGACACGGCTACACTCAGCAGGCCCTGCATCTGGCCGACGACCAGAGGGATGTGATACACAGGTCGGTC
>JAPUKM010000236.1 GCA_027295645.1 Chloroflexota bacterium
ATCAGCTTGTGGGCGTAGTAGAGGCGTGATTTATTCAGTAATCCCTTCTGGGTAATAAGCCGCCTCAGTTCCAGGTACTCGCTGTTAGCTGTGGAAGAAGTAAGATCGGTATTATTCATCTATCACCATTTCACCTCCTAGGCGCTCTCAATCCAGGGTAGCAACTCCACCTTTGGATACCTCAACGCCGGGCCGAATGGCCAGAAGTGGAAAGAGGGAGTCCCAATCGGTTAGCAAAATGTTAGCAAAATGGCAGGCGGGCTAACCTTTGTCTAAGATTAGTCCGCATATTTGTATCTGAAAGATGGTGCCCCCAAGGGGATTCGAACCCCTGATCTCCACCTTGAAAGGGTGGCGTCCTGGGCCGCTAGACGATGGGGGCATGAGTCGCTGCCAAGCCAGAGTGTACAGCATACGCCGTCAACTGTTAACGAGACTGCGGTAAGTCGGCGAGACTCTACGGATAGACCGGTAGGTGGTCAGGTCCCATGGTCTCCGGCAGGCCGAACATCAGGTTCATGTTCTGGACAGCCTGGCCCGCGGCGCCCTTCATCAGGTTGTCCAGGCAGCTCACCACCACCAGCCGTCCCGCCTGCTCATCCACCGTCGGGTAGACCAGGCACATATTGCTGCCCGTGGTCTGCTTGGTCTGCGGCGGTGTATCCGTCACCCGGACGAACGGCTCGTCACGGTAGAACTCTTCGTATACTTCCCGTATCCGTCGCTTGTCCACCGTCCCGTCCAGGAGAGGGGCATAACAGGTCGCCAGGATGCCGCGGGTCATCGGGATGCGGTGCGGGACAAAGGTGACCTTCGCGCTCTCCGCCTCCCTGAGCTCCGCCAGCTCCTGGGCGATCTCCGGCTGGTGGCTATGGCCATCCAGACCGTAGGCGACCACGTTCTCGTTGGCCTCGGCGAATTGGTCCATGATGTTGGTCGCCAGGCCACCCCGTCCAGCGCCGGAGATGCCCGACTTGGCGTCCACGATGATGTCGTCGGCAACCAGCCCCTCCCGGACGGCGGGGGCCAGCGCCAGGATGGCCGCCTCCGCGTAGCACCCGGGATTGGCTACCAGAGATGTCTCTCTAATCGCCTCCCGGTGAAGCTCCGGTAGCCCGTATACTGCCCTATCTAGAAGCCCAGGGGCGGGGTGGTCCATTTTGTAGGCCCGCTTGAAGGTCTCCGGGTCATGGAGACGGAAGTCCGCCGCGATGTCCACCGCCTTAACGCCGTCCTCCACAAGAGGTGCCAGGGCTTCCGCGCTGGCACCGCTGGGCAGGGCCGAGAATACCACGTCCACGGAGTCCTCCACCCTCTCCGTCACCGGCAGGTCGATGGCCCACAGGTGTGGCAGCACCTCCGGCAGGCGTTTGCCCGCGGCGCTGCGTCCGGTCACGGAGACCAGCTCAACCTCCGGGTGATCCCAGAGGAGGCGGGCCAGCTCTAGGCCGGCGTACCCCGTTACGTTGATGATCCCTGCTTTCACTGCCTCTCGATTCTCCCGTAGTATGCAACGAGTATAGCAGGGGCGGTATCGGCCCTCAACTGAAGCGCTACGACACCCCCAGCCGCTCTCTCCCCGTGGGACAGCCGTTCAGCAGAACGCATCGATCGCAGAGGGGACGTGGAGCCTTGCACACCTGCCGTCCATGGGTGATGAGGTACACGTGGAAGGGGAACACCTCCTCCGGCGCTACCATCGCCTCCAGCAGGTCCTGGGCCTTATCGGCCGTTGTCTTGGCGCCGATGAGCCCCAGTCGCTTGGCAACCCGGTGGACGTGGGTGTCCACGGCCATGGCCGGCATGCCCAGGGCGAAGCAGAGAACCACGGCGGCCGTCTTGCGACCGACCCCCGGCAGAGCAAGGAGCCACGCCTTGGCCTCCTCCAGGGGGAACTCTCGCAGGAAGTCCAGGTCAAGAGCGCCGCGCAGCTCCAGGACACGGTTGAGGACAGCCTTGATCCGTGGAGCCTTGACCTGCGCCAGACCGCCCATGCGAATGAGGTCCGCTATAGCCTGGGGGTCGGCTTCGGCCACCGCCTCCCATGACCCGAACCGGTCACGGAGCTGTTGGAACGCCCTCTCAGAGTTCAGGTCCGAGGTGTGCTGGGAGAGGATGGTGAAGACGAGCTCCGATACGGGGTCGTACCGCGGGCTCCAGGTCTGCGGGCCGTAGGCCGGTGCCAGACGCCGCAGTATCTCCTGTGGTGCCAGTGGAGTAGCCTTACCGCGGGTGGTCGTCGAGCCGGACATGGGTACACTGTCGCAAATGAACTGGTGGAAATCAATCCCTCCGTACAGCAGCACTGCCCTGCGTCACGGATACATTCAACCCACGGCGGTTATGCTATACTCCGCCACAGTCCAAACAGCCGTGCCCAGCAGCAATTCTGCAATGCGAGACCGCATATCCAAAGCCCTCAAGGGCCACAACGCCGAATACGTTGAGATCCGCTTGGAGGAGAGCCAGGGCACCCAGATTCGCTATCGAGGCCGGGAGCTTGAGGAGACGGGACGCACCTCTGACCTCGGCGGCAACGTTCGTGCCCTTGCGGGAGGCGGATGGGGATTCGTCAGCTTCAACGGCCTGGATGAGCTACCGGACAGGGTTGCCCAGGCGGTGAGCCACGCTCGCCTCGTGGGCGGAGAACGAATCTCCCTGACACAGGTTGAACCTCACCAGGAGACCGTTGCCCCGGAGATCGGGAAGGACCCTCGCGGTATATCCATCGGAGAGAAGAAGCGGGTGCTGGATGAGTACATAGACATCATCTGGAGCACCCCCGGCATCCAGACCTCCACACTCGGCTACGGCGACCGGTATCGAAAGGTGACCTTCGCCAACTCTGAGGGCTCCTACATCGAGCAGGAGAAGGTGGATGTGACCGTGGGGATATCGGCAATGGCCCGTGACGGTGGAGACGTGCAGCAGGCGGGACTCAGCGTCGGCTCCATGGGCGACTTCTCCGTGACGCAGACCCTCCACGACGACGTTCGGGAGGTGGCCACACGCGCAGGGGAGCTGCTCAAGGCTCCCCAGGTGAAGGGTGGAGAGTACACCGTTGTCCTGGACCCGATCCTGGCCGGCGTGTTCATCCACGAGGCGTTCGGTCACCTATCCGAGGCCGACCACGTCTACGAGAGCGACCGCCTCACAGAGATCATGGTGCTGGGGCGTCGCTTCGGCGGCCCGCACCTCAACGTGGTGGATGGCGGAGCGATCCCCGGCCTCCGGGGTAGCTACAAGTACGACGACGAGGGAACGCCCGCCACGCGCACTACCCTCATCCGAGAGGGGGAGCTGGTCGGTCGGCTCCACTCGCGGGAGACCGCCGCCAAGATGGGAGAGACGCCGTCCGGAAACGCCCGTGCCATCAGCTACCGATTCCCGCCCATTGTGCGTATGACCAATACGCTCATCGAGCCGGGGAGCGGTACCCTCCAGGACCTGATCGCCGATGTCAAAGAGGGCGTCTACGCCCGAAACTGGTACGGAGGCATGACCAGCATGGAGATGTTCACCTTCTCCGCGCGGGAGGCCTACATGATTCGCGACGGCAAGGTGGCGGAGCTGCTCCGTCCGGTGATGCTCAGCGGGAACCTGTTCACCACCTTGGAGAACCTGGACGCCATCGCCGGTGACCTGGACATGAACCAGGGCGGCGGATGCGGCAATGGGGGCCAGAGTCCTTTGCCGGTCTCCAACGGAAGCCCCCATATCCGTATACAGAAATGCCTTGTGGGAGGTACCTAGCAGTTCTTAGAGACGTGTTGGACCGAGCCCTGAAGGTGGCCCCGGAGGCGGAGGTGTTCCACGTCGTCACCAGGGAAACTCCCGCCATCTTCGAGGCCAACCGGCTGAAGATGCTGGAGACGCGGGAGACCGCCGGAGTTGCTCTACGTCTCATCAAGGACGGACGGCTCGGTTTCGCCGTGACCACCAACATGGAGGATATCGGCGGACTTGTGGACAACGCCGTTGAGCTCGCCGCCTTTGGTGCCGCCACCTGCCTGGAGCTCCCCGCCCACACAGAGCCTCCTCCCGTTGCGGTCTATGACCCCGCAATAGAGAAGATTTCGGTGGATGACATGGTCCACCTGGGCCAGAGCCTCATCGACGGCATTCGGGCAACCAGTTCGGAGCTTCTCTTTGAGGGACGGGTTTCCAAAACGGTGAGCACCATCTCGTTGCTGAACTCCAGAGGAGGAGAGGTAACGTACACCAAGGGCGTGTTCGGCGTTGGTATGGAGGCCATGCTGGTCCGGGGTGAGGATATGCTGTTCGTTGGGGAGCACGAGAGCTCCTGTCACCCAATATCAGACACCACGGCCATTAGAGAATCCATTGAGGAGCAGCTTGAGCTTGCGAAGACCGTCGTCGAGCCGGTGACAGGCTCCCTCCCCGTCATCTTCACGCCCCACGGCGTCGCCGGGACGCTTCTGGGCCCTCTGCTGGCCGGGTTCAACGGCCGCAACATAGTCCAGGGGTCCTCCCCTCTGGTAGGGAGGCTTGGCGAGACGATTATCGACCAGCGCATCTCCATCTGGGACGACCCGACCATCCCCTACGTTCCAGGAAGCAGCACAACGGATGATGAGGGGGTGCCGAGCCGGCGCAAGGCGCTGATTGAGCGTGGCGTGGCGTCCAGCTTCCTCTACGACCTACAAACGGCCTGCCAGGCCGGCGTTACCAGCACCGGCAACGGCTCCCGCTCTCTGGGGTCGCTGCCCGCGCCCTCCGCCAGTGTGCTGGTAATCGACGAGGGGGATGTCTCCTATGCGGACATGATCAGTGACGTGAAGGATGGGATTATTGTTGAGCGTCTGCTTGGAGCGGGCCAGGGAAACGTCCTGGCGGGAGACTTCAACGCCAACGTCCTGCTGGGGTATAGAATTAGCAACGGGAAACCGTCTGGCCGGGTGAAGAACACCATGATCTCAGGTAACGCTTACCAGGCCCTGAATAATCTGGCCGCTGTGGGCAGCCAGGCCCGTTGGCTGGGCGGCTCGTTGAAGACGCCCGCCCTGTATTGCCGTGGCATTTCGGTTGCCGCAAGAAGCTGATCAGGGATAGTCCCATGACGTTGGAGCGGTACTTTGAGGAGTTGGCCCAGGGGGATGAGGCGCTCCAACATTCGCGCCTGGCCAGCCTCTCCGGGCTGGACTCAACGGAGATGGAGCATCTGCGACACTGGTGGCCCTCCATTCCCACAGACCGTCGCCAGGAGATGATGTCGCGGCTGGTGACCCTGGCCGAGGACGAAGTGGACCTGGACTTCGACGCCGTCTTCCGCCACTCCCTGAAGGATGATGACCCGGTGGTGAGAGAGCGGGCGATCTCCGGCCTCTGGGAGTGCGACGATCGCACCCTGATAAGTAGCTTGATTACGCTCCTCAAGGAGGACCCGGTGGAGCGGGTCCGCGCATCGGCCGCCCTCTCCCTTGGCAGGTTCAGCACCTTTGCTGCCCTGGGCAAGCTGCTGCCCAAGGATGGGGAGCGGGTCCAGGAGGCGCTCATCGGCGTCGTTGAGAATGATGCGGAGAGTGCGGAGGTGCGCAGACGAGCCCTGGAGTCGGTGGCTGTCTTCAACGAAGGGGATATCCCACAGCTCATCCAGGACGCGTATCACAGCGACGATGAGACGATGCAGCTCAGCGCCGTATACGCCATGGGACTGACCTGCAACACCACGTGGCTCTCCACCATATTTAGTGAACTGAACAGCAACGACCCCGCCATGCGCTATGAAGCGGCCAACGCCTGTGGAGAGATGGGAGAAGAGGAGGCCGTCCCCTATCTGATTGCCCTACTAAAGGACGATGATCTCCAGGTACAGCTCGCCTCAATCCGCGCGCTGGGTATCCTGGGTGGACGACCGGCTACTCGTGCGTTGCAGGAGTGTCTCCGCAGTGACGAAGAGGCTATTAAAGAGGCTGCGGAGGCTGCTCTGGAGCAGACGGAGGCTGAGGGATCTCCCTTTAACTTCAGGTCCCGCCTGGGCCAGA
Organism: Chloroflexota bacterium; assembly: GCA_027295645.1. Taxonomy (GTDB): domain Bacteria; phylum Chloroflexota; class Dehalococcoidia; order Lucifugimonadales; family JAPUKM01; genus JAPUKM01. The sequence goes on from JAPUKM010000236.1 coordinate 6,006, forward strand.
GATAACCGGCCCTATTGGTAGCAGATAGGGTACTGGGCCCTTGACCGGCGAATACACTGGTGTTTTCTCCCTTGACTTGTCGTTGGAATCGCTCATAGAATTTGGATAGAGACTTGTGGAGGAGGCATGCAGCCCAGCAAAAAGGTAGAGCGGGCGGTTTCAGCAGGGGGCGTCGTCTATCGTACAGAGGGTCAGGATCTTCAGATACTCCTCTGCGGATGGCGTACTCTCTCCTCATGGGTGCTCCCGAAGGGCACCCCTGACCCTGGAGAGTCGCTGGAGCAGACGGCTCTCCGGGAGGTCCGGGAGGAGACTGGGCTGGAAGTTGTGATTCAAGATTATGTGGACCGCACTCAATACCGGTTCACCGGGGACTCCGGGCGTGTCCGGTATCATAAGACCGTTCATTTCTACCTTATGAAGCCGGTGGGGGGAGCCCTCTCCCTCCACGATCCGGAGTTCGATATAGTGCAATGGTTTTCGGCTGGAGAGGCCGTCAAGGCGATGACCTACACCAACGATGCCCGGATAGTCAAGAAAGCGCTGGCCATGATCGGTGCGGAGGCCGCTCAGTGACGGAGCACATAGTATCCATAGGCAAGGTCAAGTTACGTCCAAAGCGGCTGGAGGACGCCTGGGACGACTACACCTGGCGCGTGGATAGTGAGCTGGCGACCCTGGATGCCGCAACCCCACTACGCCAGTCTTTTGAGCAGTTCTTGCGCTATTACAAGGAGGAGCTTCGCTCTCCCTCTCCATGGTCGCAACGCTACTCCATCACAACGTTGGACGAAAAGCATATCGGGAACTGCATGTCCTACGACATCAACGTCAGCTTCGGAGAGGCTGAGTTGGGCATCATGATTGGTGACCGGGACTACTGGAATCAGAGTTTTGGCTACGACAGCATGATCGCTTTGATAGACCATATGTTTACCAGCACCAGTCTGCGTCGTCTCTACCTTCACACCCTGGAGTGGAACAAGCGGGCCAGAAGGTGTTTTGAGAAGTGCGGCTTCACTCTGCGCCGCGTGGAGGATCGGAGCAACAAATCCTTTGCTCTGATGGACATCTTCCGGGATCAGTGGTATCAGGTCAGGGATGAGAAGCTGCCCCAGGCAGACAGCGTTGCTCCCGGCCTACCCACCATCGGCTAAGCTACACGACCTGTTCCTTGACGCACCTGCCGTCCGTAGGTAAACTCGTCCCCACGTACAGAGGACCTGAAGCCCCATGACAACGCAATCTCTGATTACCGATTCCATGCGAAAGGCCATCGGCACCGAGTCAGCGGCCCTGACCGTTGACATAGAGGCGGGGGCCATCCGCAAGTTCGCCGAAGCCATCGAAGATCCGAACCCTCTCTATCGGGACGAAGCGGCCGCACGGCACTCCCGTCACGGCGGGATCATCGCTCCCCCCACCTTCCTCCGTTCGGTCGCCACCGAGCGCATGGAGATCCCCGCGGGCCCCTCTCTTGAGCGCATCCTGGATGGCGGCAGCGAATGGGAGTACTTTGAGCCCATACGTCCCGGCGACAGGATCACCGTCGTCACCAGGCTCGTGGACCTGACGGAGCGCACATCCAAGGCCATCGGTCAGATGCTGATCGTGTCGTACGAAACCACCTACACCAATCAGTTGGGCCAGGTGGCCGCCAGGCAGCGGACCGCCTTTATCCGCTACTGATCGGCACACACAAATCGGGAAGGAGTTGTGCCCATGGCCGACGTGTTGTACTGGGAGGACGTGCGGG
>JAPUKM010000237.1 GCA_027295645.1 Chloroflexota bacterium
GACGCTCGGCCTTCAGCGCCTCCAGGACGGGGTTTCGGCCCTCAATCACGTCTCCCATGTCAGGACGGACCTGCGTCAGCTCGCGATAACGTAAGAATCGGCTCAGTCCCTGAAGTTGATATATTGGAGCGGCAGGTCAACCTTCATCTCTTTAAGTGCCGCTATGGTCTGCTGAAGATCGTCGCGCTTTTTCCCGGTGATACGGAGTTCGTCGCCCTGGATGGCTACCTGGACCTTGAGTTTGCTGCCCTTCACCATCTTGATGATCTGCCTGCTCGTTGCTTCGTCAATGCCCTGGCGGATGACAACCGCCTGTCGCAGGCTGCCTCTCGTGGCATTCTGAGGGGGCTTGAAGTCCAGCACGTCACTGTCGACTCCACGTCGGGCACAGTAGTTGTGCAACAGTTGGTGCATCTGCCGCAGCAGCATGTCGTTGTCAGCGGTAATGGTGAGGTTGTTGCCAGAGCGCTCAATGGAGCACGTAGTCCCTTTGAAGTCGTAGCGCTGTTTGACCTCACGCCCAACGCTGTTAAGGGCGTTATCGAGCTCCGAAATGTTTGTCTTGGACACGACGTCAAAGGAGGGCATGTGTCATTCCTTCCAGATAGACAAGAGGCTTCGGTATTATTGGTACTGCCGAGTAATATTACGACCTATTGATGGTAACATGCGAGTAATTGCAATTCCCGGAGTCGCGTAAATGCGTACGCACGATGTATCGGATTTGAAATCGGTGGAGCGCACCTCTGCTCTGGCGGACCGCTTTGAGGCCTGGCTCAACGTGGTGTCCAGTGGGCACGATGGGTATCTGGACATCAGAAATCAGACGCTCAACTGGACACCACTGGCAAGACCGGTGCCCCAAAGCACTGTGGCCCTGGTGAGCACTGCCGGCATCCACCTTCGGTCCCAACAGCCCTATGACATCTTGAACCCTCACGGGGACTCCTCCTACAGGGAAATCCCATCGGAAAGCTCACACGGAGAGTTCATGGTCACCCATGGACACTATAACCACGGTGACGCAGACGAAGATATAAACTGCGTTTTCCCCATCGAGAGGATCAGGGAGCTTCGTGATGAGGGGATGGTTGGTGAGACGGTGGAGACGTTCTACGGGATGATGGGGTTCAATCCTGATCCCACACACTTGCTGGAAGAGACCGCGCCGGCGATAGGCCACGAGCTCAAGAGACAGGGGGCGGAGTTGGTGGTGTTGAGTGGCGGCTGACCTGTGTGTCACAGGTCCGTTGGACTGATCCAAAATCTGTTTGAGGGGCTGGGCATGACAACCGTCTCGCTCACGGTGCACCCTCACATCTCCTTCGGCGTGGGGGTTCCTCGTGCGTTGTACGTGAGATTTCCCCAGGGCAACCTGTTTGGGAATGCGGGCGATGTCAAGCAGCAACGCGACATCCTGACTGCCGCGTTTCAGGTGGCGGCGCTGGCTTCAGAAGCTGGCACTATTTTGGAATTCCCCGCTCGCTGGAGGATATCCGTATCGTAGGAGGCCTAACGATGACAAAGATCATATATCCGCCGCTCCAAAGGATGGCGGAGCACTATGAGGCCCTTAGAGAGGCAGCAGAGGAGTATAGGGAGTTCTTACTCCAGCGACTTGCGGAATATGAAGCACGGGAAAATCCGCCCAACGGCCTCCAAATCGTCACTGGAAACATCGGGCGCGTTGAGCGATTCATTGAATTACTGGAAGGGGAGCCGTTTGACGCCCTCAGAGCCGCCGTGGATGGGATCGGTGTGTTGGAGGCCGTGGAGCAAGGGATATGGGTGTAGCGCCACCGGGCTCAGCATTGATGATACGGCGTGATAAGATGCCTCTAGAATTCTCATGAGGTGACTGATGAACTCGGTTGAAGGCGTTCTGGTAGCAGGTGGCGGCGTGGTGGGTCTGACGGCTGCGCTGTCGCTGGCCCAGCGGGGGGTTCCCGTAACCGTTTTCGAGGCGGAATCCGAGCTGGTAAAGGAGTACAGGGCCTCAACATTCCACCCACCGACCCTGGAGATGCTTGACGACCTGGGCGTTGCAGAGGAGCTCATATCGAAGGGGCTCGTGGCGGACAGAGTTCAATACAGGGATCGCACTGAGGGAATGATCGCGGAGTTCGACCTCGGACTCCTGAAAAACGACACCCCGTATCCCTTCCGGCTGCAGGTCGAGCAGTATGCCCTCGCTCTGCTGCTCCTCGAAAAATTGCAGCAGCTGCCCAACGCTGAGGTCCTGTTTACCCACAGGGTGACCGATGTCTCACAAGAGAATGACAGCGTGATAGCTACCGCCGAAACCGCCCATGGCGTTCAACAATACCAGGGATCCTACCTTGTGGGAGCCGATGGCGGACAGAGTGCCGTCCGACATGCCCTCGACATCGGGTTTGAGGGGCTGACCTATCCCGAACGCTACCTGGTAACGTTCACCACCTTCGACTTCGACGCCCACATGCCAGACCTCACCCACGTCAACTACGTTTCGGACCCTGAAGAGTGGTTCGTGCTTTTGAGGTCACCGGGGCTCTGGCGTGTCCTGTTTCCCGCGCGGCCCGAAGATGCTGAAGCGACGGGCGAAGCGTTGGACAAGATCGCTCAAGCCCGCTACCAAAGGGTCATCGCGACCGGTGTGCCCTACCCGATCCTCTACCGGGCAATCTATACCGTGCATCAACGTATCGCCTCTACGTATAGGAAAGGTCGCGCTCTTCTCGCCGGCGATGCCGCCCACTTAAACAATCCTCTTGGCGGAATGGGGTTGAACGGCGGAATCCACGACGCGGTCAACCTCGGCGGAAAGCTGGCCAAGGTATGGCACGGTGAAGCGGGTGAAGAGATGCTGGATGCCTACGCGGAGGAGCGAAGGAAGATCGCCGCTGAACACGTGCTGGCGCACACGCACCAAAACCACAGCAACATCTCACAGACGGACAGGGAATCTCGGAAGCGCCAGCAGGATGAGATGAAGAAGACTGCAGCAGACCCCGAATTGGCATATCGCTACGTTTTAAGAATATCGATGATCGAGAGTATCCGCGCCACGTCTGGCGTATGATTCAAGCGGCCGGTCGCCGGGTAGAGACGGCCCGCGAAAGAGCACCGGGCCGCTGGTCTACATAGAGCTTCGCCCTCCTTATTCCTCCCAGCGCGCATACCATCTCCATCCTAAGAGCCTTTGACTCAGTCCAGGCTGTGACAAAATGCGCCAGTTCCCGTTATATCAATGTCACGGAGCACTGGCACTCATCTTGACCGCAGGATGAGATAGCGATTGGGGAGGGAAGCTATGACCGGAGTCCTTTTCGAACTGACACCGAAGCAGCCCGAGAGCGAGATCGCTGAGAGCACCCTTCAGACGGATGTCCCGGAGAAGAGGGCGAGCGGAGAGAGACATCAGCCCGCGGCGCCTTCGATCGGTGAATCCCATGGTGGCGATAACGAGGTTGAACTTCTCATTCCACCCCCCGTTAATGCATACCATCTGTTGCAAATTCACAAGAAGCTCCGTGAGAACCACAACGTAGATATCCTGAAGATGGCCGGCTCCTGGCAGGGGGGCACGTGGATGAAACTCTCATTGCGGAGGCCTATGGACCTGAAGGAGGTGTTGTGTCAGATGCCTGAGGTGGCCCAGGTCTGGGAGACACGGCCGGAGGCCAAGGCCTTTATGTCGAGAACGATTCCCCTACCCTATGATGCAACCGAGCCCAACCAACGACCTCACTTCGTCATGAATATGGCGGGTGAGGCGACACAACCGAGACCAATCCAATGAGAAGTGGACGCATCGGCTGGGGCCATCCTATTTTATTGTATACTGCGCCGAAAGGCCCCATAGAGAGGTAGCGCACTACATGAAAAGAACGGCGTGCCAGGCCAGAAACGGGGACGTAGTTTAGTCTGACCGGCCGCCTGCCAGATGACCAACACACCATCCTGAGGAGGGGGAGCAGGGATGGAACAGCAGGCCAGCCTTGCATCGGTTGCCTTCTTAGTAAAGAGGGCAATTCGGAGAGAGGTAGCGGCCTTTGAGCAGCTTTATGAGCTGTTCATCGACCGTATCTACCGGTATTTGCTGTATCGCGTCGGAGATGGTCACCTGGCGGAGGACCTCACCTCCGCTGTGTTTCTGAAGGCCTGGCAATCCATTGAACAGTACCAAGAGCGCGGCGTGCCCTTCAGCGCCTGGCTCTACAGGATCGCCCGCAACGCGGCCACCGACCACTTCCGGGCCTCAACAGTCGATATCCCACTGGACGGCCAAGAGACGCTCCTCCCCACCG
>JAPUKM010000238.1 GCA_027295645.1 Chloroflexota bacterium
GAAGGAGCGCGGCTCGCCCCAGGAGCGGAGCAGCACATTGGCGGTCTCATCCGGGCCGTCGGGCACGTCATCGCGAGCGATGTTGGGCAGGGTGAGGAGCAGCCGGTCCAGCCCTTCCCCGATGCTCTTGACCTGGCTCTCAAGCTCCTTGATGCGCTCACCCACCTGCCGCATCTCCTCTTTTGAGGTCTCCGTGCGTTCAGATAACTCCTCCGCCTGCTTCCGGTTTTCCGTTTGCTTGGCTTCGCCCAGAAGCTGCCCGATGAGCTTGCTCACCTCGTTGCGGCGCTCCCGCAGATCGTCGCCCTGGTGGACGGCCTGGCGACGGCGTGCATCCATCTCTAGGATGGGCTCGATTGCGACCTCCTCGCCACGGCGCTTGAGGGCCTGGCGCACGAGGTCCGGGTCGCGGCGAATGAGCTCAAGGTCTAGCATGACTACAGAGCCTCTTCCGTAGCGCGTTGGATAGCGGCCATGCCCAGCACGCGCACGTCCTCCGGCACAGCGACCGGCGACGCATCGTTGCTGGTGGTAAGGGCGTGATTGTCCCGCAGCGCTTCCGACGAGACCCAGCGCCACGTTCCGCCGGCGGGCGTGGGCGGGTTCGCGACCTGAGGCCTGGCGAAGTAGATCAGGTCCAGATGCTGGTGCTCCGGCTCCGAGGGGGTGGCCGGAATATCCTCCACCATGATGGTGACCGGGGGCGGAAGCTGCCGCGGCTGGTTGTAGTTGTACGCCGCGACGGTCGATAGGAGCACCACGGGAAACCCGATCTCCTCCTCGGCCTCCCGCAATACCGCCTGGTACGGGTCCTCGTCCGGCTCTATGTGGCCGCCGGGAGGCAGCCACATCTGCACCTTCCGGTGCCAGTGGAGCAGGGTCTGCCGCTCCGCCGAGACGAAGGCGGTCACGGTGAAGTGGCGCTTCATGCGTCGGGCTCCGGCGGGAGGGCCTGCCCCGTGTCCCGGCTCCGCAGCTGCGGGAACAGCACCACGTCCCGGATGGTCCGCTGCCCGGTCAGCAGCATCACCAGCCGGTCAATGCCGATACCCAGGCCGCCCGTTGGGGGCATCCCGTACTCCAGGGCGGTGAGGTAGTCCTCGTCCAGCCGGTCGAAGTCCTCTCCGCCGTACTGGGCACGGAGCGCCTCCTGCTCCTGGAACCGCTGCCGCTGCACCGCCGGGTCGTTCAGTTCCGTGAAGGCGTTGGCTATCTCCATCCCTCCGGCAAAGGCCTCAAACCGCTCCACGTAGTGCGGGTTGTCCGGCTTGGCCTTTGCCAGGGGCGACATCTCCACCGGGTAGTCCATAAGGAAGGTGGGCTGTACCAGGTGCGGCTCCACGGCTGAGCCAAGCAGCTTGTCCAGCAGTCGGCCCCGGCTCATCCGATCGGAGGCCTCCACGCCCCGCTTCCGCATCTCCGCGCCGAGCGATTCTGCATCCGGGTAGGACTCGATGTCGATGCCGGTGTGCTTACGAATCGCTTCGTAGAGGGAAACACGTTGCCAGGGGGGCGAGAGGTCGATCTCATTGCCCTGATGGGCCACCACCGTGCCGCCCAGCACCGCCTGGGCCACCGTCGCCACCATCTGCTCCACCATCTCCATGACATCGTTGTAGTCGGCGTAGGCCTCGTAGCTCTCCAGGAGGGTGAACTCCGGGTTGTGGTCCATGTCGATGCCTTCGTTGCGGAACACCCGGCCTATCTCAAAGACCCTGTCCATGCCGCCCACGATGAGGCGCTTCAGGTACAGCTCCGTGGCGATACGCAGGTACAGGGTGCGGTTAAGGGCGTGATGGTGGGTGACGAATGGCCGGGCCATGGCCCCGGCCGCCACGGGGACCAGGACAGGGGTATCCACCTCTATGTAGCCTCTATTGATAAGGAAAGAGCGCATCTCCGTGATGGTCCTGCTTCGGGCCTGGAAGATGGGCAGGATGTCCTGGTTGGCCATCAGGTCCAGGTAACGCTGCCGGTAGCGGATCTCCACGTCCTTCAGGCCGTGCCACTTCTCTGGCGGTGGGCGCATGGCCTTCGCCAGGAGGGTGACCTCGGTTGCCTGAATCGTGACCTCGCCGGCGCGCGTCCTGAACAGTATCCCGCGGGCACCCAGGAGGTCTCCCAGGTCAAGGTTGTCCACCAGGTCATAGCCTTTTTTGAGGATGTCTCTGCGAAGGTGCACCTGGAGCTTTTGTGTCCCGTCCCGCAGGTCAAGGAAGGTGGCCTTGCCGTGGGGACGCACCCCGGTGATACGACCCGCCACCGCGAACCGCTTGCGGGTACGGTAGTCACCGGTGCGGCCGGCCTGGCCTCTCTGGAAGTAGGCCACTGCCTCCTGATTGGTGTGGGTACGTGGAAAGCGTGGGGGATAGGGGTCTATGTGTTGCTCTCGAAGCCGGAGAAGCTTCTGCTGCCGCGACTGAGTGAGCTGCTGTCCGCGTTCTGGCATCTGTCTAGTGCCCTGCGTAGCCGTCCCAAGCCGTATCGAAAAGGAGACGGAGGGCGGCACGCCCAGAGCTATTTGATTCGCACGACTTTGAGCTTGACGGTGCCGGAGGGAGTCTTCACCGTTGCCGTTCCCCCGGATTTCAGGCCAATAAGCGCCTTGCCCACGGGCGATTCGTTAGAGATCTTACCCTGGGACGGGTCGGCCTCGACTCTACCGACGATGATGTAGGTCTGAGCCTTGCCCTTGCCGGTGTCCACCGTAACGCTTGAGCCCAGCTGCACCGCCTTGGATGGCGCGGCATTACCAGGGATGAGCACGGCGTTTCTGGCCATGCCCTCCAGTGTAAGGATGCGGCCCTCAACAAAGGCCTGCTCGTTCTTGGCCTCGTCGTACTCGGCGTTGTCGACCGTTCCGCCGATCTCCTTGGATTTCTGAATGCGCTGAGCGACCTCCTGCCGCCGTACGGCCCGCAGATGCTCCAGCTCCGCCTCTATCTTCCCGAGGCCCTCTTCGGTCAGGTACGTTTCCTGCTGTGTCATCTGTTACCCTTGCTGATAGGAAAAAGGCCAAGGGTACTTGGGTTTGCCCCACGACCCCTAGCCGACTCCACTATAGCCAATTCCGATAAAGTTGTAAAGTCTGGGCTCTATGGGCCGAGTATTGGTGGGGCCGGTCATGCCATGAAGAAAATCGGTCAGGGTCGGAGCCCCACTACTTGACACCTGTCGGCGCGCTTTTTAGAATTGGTCATGCCGCATGTGTCTCCCTGCAGATGAGGTATGAGTTGGGAGCGCACTGGTATGTGAGGTGCTTCGCGAGCCGAATAGCTCCTGACTGCAGGTTTCCTTCTCCCTTCGGCTATCTCTCCTTGGAGGCGACCCGATTAAAGCCGGGGTCTCGTGTTTCCAGCTAGCTACTCCATGACCAAATATATCTTTGTCACCGGCGGTGTTGTCAGTTCCATAGGTAAGGGAATCAGCGTCGCTTCTATAGGACGCATCCTCAAAAACCGCGGACACAAGGTGGTTGTCCAGAAGCTGGACCCGTACCTCAATGTGGACCCGGGCACCATGTCTCCCTATCAGCACGGCGAGGTGTTCGTAACAAAGGACGGGAGCGAAACGGACCTGGACCTTGGCCACTACGAACGGTTCATAGACATTGAGCTCATCGCCTCCTCCAATGTAACGGCGGGACAGATATACAGCTCTGTCATCACCCGGGAACGACGGGGAGACTACCTTGGTGGGACCATCCAGTCCGTACCACATGTAACGAACGAAATAAAGTCGCGCATCTTGACCCTGGCTGAGGAGTCTCAGGCGGATGTGCAGGTTGTGGAGGTCGGGGGGACCGTGGGTGACATTGAGGGCCTGCCGTTCCTGGAGGCGATTCGGCAGATGCGGAACGAGGTGGGGCGAGATAACGTTTTCTACATTCACGTCACCCTCCTCCCGTTCATCGCCTCCACCGGAGAGCTCAAGTCCAAGCCCACACAGCACAGTGTCCAGGAGCTCCGCCGCATAGGTATTCAGCCGGACGCTATCATCGCCCGGAGCGACTACCCAATATCGGAGTCCATCACCGATAAGATCGTCCTGTTCTGTGATGTACCGAAGGGGGGCGTCATACCGTTGCCCACCGTGGATAACATCTACGAGGTCCCCCTCATTCTGGAGAAGGCCGGACTTGGGGACATGCTGGTGGAATATCTTGGCCTGCCCGCCGGCAACCAGGACCTCGTCGAATGGCGAGCCATGGTAGAACACATGCAGGAACCCAAAGAGCATGTGGCTATTGCAGTGGTGGGAAAATACGCAGACCTCCCGGACGCCTACATCTCTGTAAAGGAGGCCCTGCGCCATGCCGGGCTGTACCACAACCGGGACATTGAGGTCTCATGGGTTCCCTCAGAGGAGATAGAACGGCACGGTACCCAGGAGCTGTTGGCATCAGTGGGTGGGATCGTGGTGCCCGGTGGGTTCGGCCCCCGGGGAGTGGAGGGTATGATCGAAACGGCACGCTACGCCAGGGAGAACCGCATTCCCTATTTTGGGCTCTGCCTGGGCATGCAGTTGATGGTGGTTGAGTACGCACGCCACTGCATGGGTATGGAGGAGGCGAACTCCTCCGAGTTTGACCCGGAGACATCGCATCCGGTCATAGACCTGATGCCGGACCAGCGCAACGTAGAGAAGATGGGCGGGACCATGCGTCTTGGCCTGTACCCCTGTCGTCTGGTGCCGGGGAGCCGGGCCGCCGAGGCGTACGTTCAGCCCGAGGTCAGGGAGCGCCACCGTCACCGCTACGAGTTCAACAATGGGTATCGTGAGACATTGGAGCAGGCGGGGTTGATATCCAGCGGCCTCTCTCCCGACGGTCGTCTTGTGGAGATCAGCGAAATCGTCGATCACCCCTTCATGGTGGGGGTGCAGTTCCATCCGGAGTTTCTGTCCAGGCCTGATCGGCCTCATCCGCTATTCCGGGAGTTCATTGGCGAGGCAATGCAGATCATCCGGGAGGGTGGTCAGCATCCCATGCCTCTGGACAACGCGGGGTAGACCTCTTGACAATGGTGTGATACAGTGTGGGTGCTACAGAATAGTCGTTTCTTTGATACAGCACAGTTGGGTAAGAGTCCTCGACTCGTTCGTCCCAAAGTCATCATTAGGGTAACCCTCTGACCCTTATCCCATCTCCTAACTTTACGTGCGTGAATCTCCAGCGGCTTGAACGCTAGAGAACCGTCCAAGAATTCAGACCAAACCCCGAAAAGGTGGATTTATAGATTGGCTACAGAACAGATATTGAACCTGGCTGACCTGAACGCGAAGACCAGGGATGAGCTTGCCGAGCTTGCTCATACTATGGGCTTGGAGAACGGCAAGGCACTGGACGAATTGCGACGGGATGAGCTCACCCAGAAGCTGGTCCAAGCCTTCGCAGAGCATCAAGGGGTGCTCATGGCGAACGGTGTGCTGGAGATCATGACTGAGGGATATGGCTTCCTGCGCCAGAACGGCATGCTCCGACTCAGCCATAAGGATGTCTACGTCTCCCAATCCCAGATCCGGCGCTTTGGATTACGCACCGGTGATATGGTCCAAGGCCAGGTACGTCCCCCCAAGGACTCGGAGCGATACTTCGGCCTTATCAGGGTGGCGGAAGTCAACGGAGTAGACCCGGATGTGGCCCGCTACCGACCCCGCTTCGAAGACTTTACCCCCGTCTTCCCGGACAAGCTCATCAACGTGGAAACCAAGTCTACCAACCTCTCAACACGCCTTATCGACGTCCTGGCACCCATTGGTCGAGGGCAGCGTGGGCTCATCGTCTCGCCGCCCAAGGCGGGCAAGACCATGCTCCTCAAGGATATCGCCTTTGGCGTCACCTCAAACCACCCGGACATCCACCTCATGGTGGCGCTTGTAGGCGAGCGGCCGGAGGAGGTCACCGATGTCTCCCGCTCCGTGAAAGGTGAGGTGTTCAGCTCAACCTTTGATGAGCCGGTGGAGGACCACTGCCGAATAGCGGAGCTGGCCTTAGAGCGCTCCAAGCGTCTGGCTGAAGGAGGCACGGACGTGGTCCTGCTGGTGGACAGCATCACCCGTCTGACCAGGGCCTACAACCTCGCCGTTCCCTCCAGCGGGCGTACCCTCTCCGGGGGCATTGACCCAGTGGCCCTCTACCCCCCCAAGCGGTTCTTTGGCACCGCCCGAAACACGGAGGGCGGCGGCAGCATCACCATCATCGCCACCTGTATGATCGACACTGGAAGCCGTATGGATGAGGTCATCTACGAGGAGTTCAAAGGCACCGGCAACTGGGAGTTGCACCTGGACCGCAAGCTTGCCGAGCGCCGGATCTTCCCCGCCATTGACATTCAACGCAGCGGCACCCGCCGGGAGGAGTTGTTGCTGGACGAGGCCACCATGCGCCAGGTGGTTCTGCTACGACGCATGGTCTCCATCGTCACCAACGACGGCCTCCACTCCAACGATGCTACGGAAAAGGTGCTGGAACGCTTGGCCAAGACCAAGAACAACGCCGAGTTTCTGTCCACTCTGACCAAAGAGGTCTAGCTTCATCACAGAAGCCGCGCAGTGTGCAGGCGGGGGCAGCAAAAGGGAGGTTGCCCCTGTGACTACAGCACCAAAACACCACACCCTATGTCTGAATCCATCGGATGGGCTATTGACAACCCGTCGCTTTTGCTCTAGAGTCTGGCGGTGATTCCTTTCTGGCTGGCCGGTGCATCAGCCGATGTTCCAAAGCCAAGGGGAGCGTACATACGAAGAGCGTTGTGGCCTAGCTGCTTAAGAATGTGTAGAATGAAGCGGTAGGGCTTGACAACGTATGAGTAATTGTGTAAAAAGGTTGGGGTTTTGACTAGGGTAAGGAGATACATGCACTTATCAAATCTAGTCTCGGTGTCCCGGCTGCGCCGAAGTGGCTGTAGCTCGGGGTTATCGTTGCGCAAGCACACAGAATCGGTATCTTATGCCGACGGTTATACGGACAAGGGGGCAACGCCGTGAATAAGCGAATCAGCACTCTCACTCTTTTTGTAGTAGGCACATTGCTTTTGGGACTAGTGGGTGCAATTGCCGCCCTAGCGGCGCCCTCAAGCGCTGTTACAGGCACCGTTGCATTTGACCAGGCGTGGTACACGACTGGTGCCGGCACGGGCTCGGTGGTCACGGTGAGCGTCACTGACGCCGACGCCAATCTGACAGTTGCAACGTCCACGGCCATATCTCTATCCTTCACAGGTGCGTTGGACACCGACTCGGCGACGCTTCCGACAGGCACTGGCGAAATTGTTGGGATACCAGGTATTCTGTTGAGCGACACGTGCGACACTTCCCCTGTATTTGACGCGACCACGAGCGTAAGCGTGTTCAACGCGCCGGCCGGTACGGTCGTTGTTACGT
>JAPUKM010000239.1 GCA_027295645.1 Chloroflexota bacterium
CTTGTGTGGGCTGACTACGATCGTCTTGCCGTCGTTGATGTGTTTCTTGTAGAGGTCCAGCCAGTCGGCTCCTGAGCCCTCAAAACCATCCAGATTGAGCGCCCCCTCGCGGCCGAACATTCCAATCTCGTGCATCATATTCTCAACTGCACCGCCAAACTTCCAGCCCTGGTCTGTAGGGTAGTAATAATGTGGCGAGATGACCACATCGTAACCAAGGGCTTTGGCGGTGTTGAGCAACTCCTCGATGTGCTCAACCGTCCTGTTCTCTTTCACACTGTCACCGACAAGTTGCCAAGTAACCCCCTTTTCACTGAGAAAGTCGTTCTGAGGGTCCACAATCACCATTGCCGTATCGCTTGGACTGGCGTCCATGTTGTTCCTCCTTCAATATGACAGAGCCGCTTAGATACAAAGGAGCAGTCAATTGGCCTTTAACAGGCGCTCTCACAATGCCGCCCCACTCCCCCAGGGGCCGGCTCAGTTTCGCACATTGGTGAAGCCCGGACAAGAGCCGCTGGATGCACACAATCAGCCATCAATGCCCCTCCTTTGTACACACCTCACGTAGATGTCTGATGCGCTACACAGCAATTCGGTCCACGCAGACCGTATGGAATGAAGGCCGTTCCCCCGTGTAGCTGATCTTCACCCAGGCCTCGAAGACAGGAAGGGGCCGAGACAAAAGCAACCGGTAGCCGCCTGCTATAATCCCACTACAAAGAGGTTGTGCGGAGGGAGCACGCCTGTGTCCCAGGAGCGGATAGGCAGCTACAGAATCCTTGAAAGAATCGCCGCGGGCGGCCAGGCCACTGTCTACCGTGCTTGGGACAGAACACCGGCCCGGAGCCGCTGGCTGCCGTGGACGCTGGTATGACCAACTGGGAATTCACCCACTGCAACCTTGAAAACGATTCGCTGACGGTACGCACCGTGGACAAATACGGGAACGAGAGTCCCGACTCAAATCCCTTACTGGTACCTCCGGCACAAGACTGTGACGGTGAAGAGCCTGTCCCGGAGGCCCCAGACGGCGGGACAACTGATGTGGGCGCGGTCCCCGTACCCACTCCCGTAGAGGAATGGGCGATATACGAAGCCAGCACAGATTTTTCCGCCATAGGCCTCTTCGTCGATAACGTGGCTACGGTGGCTGAGCGCAAGGCCTGCCGTCTGCGTAGTGGTGGCCTCTGTACAGACACAAGCCCAACCCTCTCGGAGATTAACCTTCGTAATGTGCTGGGCCCCTTCCCCTCACGGGAAGAGGCCATCCAGGCTTTCTGCGACAACGTAGTCCCTGACTCAGCGTATTCCGTGAGAGGGTTCCGGAAAGCCAGGCTCCTTTTTGATGGTGAGGACCACTACATATTCAACGGGCCGGCATGTTAAGGCCGCTGAGCCCTCTTCCATCGCTGCGACAGCACTCTTGCAAGAGAACGTGATCCTGGGAATCAAAGGTAGATCGAAGCGAAGGTACGCTATACAGACAAGAGTGGCGAACCTGGATATGTATGCTGATCAAGAAAGAAAGAACGGGTCTTGGCCATATCCTCGGCGGCCAACGAAAATCCTGCGGCCACTTGAGCCCGACGCTTGTCTATACCCTCCAGCCCGGCCTGCTCGGATGTCAGCCTCAATCGAATATTTTCAACGCCCCTATCCCAGTCAATGAATAGCTGCCTGGCCAGCTTCGATGCAGCGATGAATTTTTCGAGAGCCCTTTGGAAGTCTCTCCTTGCCCTGAGCGCCCTTGGAGACTTGGGGTCGGGATAGGCTTTAATCAGGTGCAAGATTGGCGGCAGCTTCTCCATGGCCAGAAGCGTAGCCCGTTTCCGCTCCTCCACTCCAAAGCTGCCCTCATCAAGCACGCTGCTCACGTAGTCACAAATTGTGTCTGCCGTCTCAAATGCCTCTGAAGTCCGGCCTTTCCATTCCCTATCAGTCAGAGATCCCATGCCCATCAACCGAGGTATACCCACAATCATGGACCCAACTGCTCCGAATAAACTGAGATAGCCTACGGTATAGTCGCTCACGACCGTGATCTCTACGCCCAACCGCATCAGCGCCAGTGGCAAAACAGCCAGTACCGCCACCAACATGAGGACGGTTGGGAGCGCGTCGCGTACACTCCGGTCGCTTCTAACCACGACCAGGACCATCAGGAGCACAGTGGAGACAAAACCAACGGCGACCAACCAGTATTCGAACCAGTACCAGAGCAGTGTGCCTTGTTCGTAGCTCAGTTCCATGTAAGCGTTCCCATCTCGTTCTCTCGTCTGCTCTATGATAGGTCTCACCCCTCACCCATACCATCCACCATTCGAATGAGCATGGGGTGAGTTCTCCTCAATTCAATCCCGTCGGCCAGCGCCTCCCGCGTCTTGAATTGAGGAGCAGCGTAGAATGGCTCAGGCGGGGGTCGTGACAAGGTTAGGGATCAGGTGTACCGTGCTGAGACTCAACGAGGGTAGCTGGGACACGCCTGAAGCTCATTCGGGAGTGCACGCCCCACATAGGTTGAAACCGGCTAGCTACTGGAGACTGCTTCATCTCCCTCGCCCGCCTCATCCTTGGGCTCCTCCTGCAACCGTGCGTAGGCAGCGCAGCGAGTGCACCGGTCCATCTGGCTCGGCTCCCCTTCCCAAGTCCGCTCCCATCTGAATCTACAGTCGGGACATATGTAGGTATATACCGGCATCAGAATGACCTTTCGCACCCCATCGGCAGTCCATCACCCTTGCTGCATTACTACCGGATACTACCACGCCGTTGACCCACCCCACTACAGCGGCCCACCCAGCCGTCTACCCATGCTGGAGCGGTTTATCGGCTGCATGCACGCATCGTATCAGGACCGTGTGCCGTCAAACGCCGCCAGCCGTCGTTCCCTGAACGCCTCCAGCAGAGCCGTCAGCTTCTGTGGATCACCGAAAAGGCGCTCCGTGGATGAATAGGCACAGTAGATGGGGACCGGCTTCTCGACCTCCCAGAGAGCCTCATAGTGACCGAACGTATCCGCCAGCAGATACATCTCCTCCTGGCGGAGAAAGTCACACAACTCAAAGGCGTCTTGCTGGGACCACTCCGGATGGCTGATACACGCGGAGTCGCCCATGACGAAGACGTAGAACCCGCACAGCCTACCTGCGAAGCTGTGACCGCCAGCTTGGCCTCGAATGGGCGAAACCAGACGAGCCTGGAGCGTGTCCAGGTCATCCTTGAGATCGCGAAAGGCCTCTACATCGTCTACGTGATCTATGGGAAACGACACTCGCTCTCTCAGATTATGGCTAGCGGGGTCACTCCCGACCCGGTACCGTTCATCAGGCGTAGCGGTGCCCCGACGAAAAGAAACTCGTACACACTATCTCGCGCCAGCTCCTCAAGGTCCACGTGCTCAATGATGTTCATTCCCAGGTCGCGCAGGGCCAGCGTGTGGAAAGGCAGGTTCCCGTCTGGCAGTGGTAGCTCCGGAATGGCCTCAACCCCCGCAGTGTCGGCGCCTATTGCGACAACATCCTTCTCCTTGAGCCACGGACCTA
This sequence comes from Chloroflexota bacterium, assembly GCA_027295645.1. Classification (GTDB taxonomy): domain Bacteria; phylum Chloroflexota; class Dehalococcoidia; order Lucifugimonadales; family JAPUKM01; genus JAPUKM01. The sequence goes on from JAPUKM010000239.1 coordinate 3,546, forward strand.
TGGTCGCATCGGGCCCCGGTTCACCAGAGTCCCACAGCTGTCGGTCCGTGTAGAAGATTGTGTACCAGCCGGTACGGATCAGCAGAACGTCTCCGGCGCGGACCTCAACTCCCTGTCTGCTGGCCGTGGCGTCCAACATCTCTGGGGTCACCACCTCACCCCTCTCCAGATGCTTCACACCCTTATATGCGGCCACATCCAGCATCACCCCGCGGCTGATGATCCAGCCGACATTCTGAATGGCTCCCCACGTGATTCCAAAGCTACTCACCGCCTCGTCCCACCGCTTACCGTTATACATCAAGCCGTCTCGCCAGGCATGGCCCAGCCCATCCACATGAGTCCCGGAGTGGGACTCCATCGTAACCACGTCGTCCGCTATGCCCATGCCTGTGGAGGGATCGTTGGTATAGTGAGTGACACGCCACGTCCGGTGAAACTCGGAAAACTGAGGGCCCTCTGCCTCTAGAGGCACCGCCAGACTATATACCCTGCCCTGCTTGGGCATTGCCAGGGAACGCAATACGTGTTCCTGCGTGAGCAGATTCAGCATCCCCCGCTGGTCATCATCTCCCCATCGTCCCCAGTTGCTTATCCTCGGCTGAGTCATGCCTGCTCCCCTACCGATGTCTCAAAGAACTCTAAAGGCCGCGCCACTCTTCTCCGCCTTGGCCACCTCGGTGAAGTCAACCTTGGACTGGTCCCAGGCATAGATACGCGTAGGAGTCACCTTTGCAATCACCTGAGGGTCGTTAAGCAGCAGATCGGTTATAGCGTCGGCCTGGTCCTCACCAACGTACTTCTTAGATATCCTCCTGATTATTGGGCGCATATCCTCGCGCACCAGCTCCGCAGTCCCGTGGACCAGCACCGCCTTGAAGGGCAGCGCATCGTTGCCAATAGCCAGAGCAACACGGTTGTCCTTGACCAGGGCCCGTGTCTTCGGATTTCCGTCCATCAGAGTCATGTAAAAATAGTCGCCGTCGTAGTATGACCAGATAGGGGTGACATGCGGATGGCCCGTATTCGGGGTGAGCGTAGAGACAAAGGTGAGCCAGGGCTCATTCAGGAACTCATTCATCTCCTCACTGGTCATAGTAACGCCCATCGATCCCTCCACGCGGTGGTCTTACAACAGAGATGGCTGGACAGGGAGCAACGCCCCAAGCCTCCATCAGGCTCCTAGTGCCCTGTAATGATTAAGTCACGTTACCAAAGGGCAATCATCGCGTCAACGAAAGCCATAGGCTTGGTTGACAGCTATCTGCAATCAGGTTATCTTCTGACTCCGTCCCTATCAGGAAGAACGACACTATGCCGCTCTACACCTTCGAATGCAGGGAATGCAGGCACTCCTTTGACCTCAGGCTGGGCTTCGATGCCGACTCGGTAGCCCCATGTCCTCAATGTGGTGGACACGCGCAGAGGAGGTTCACCCCTCCAATGACCATCATCTTTAAGGGAAGGGGTTGGCGGACCACAACATACGAGTTCAACAAAGACTACTTCGGCCTGCAAAGAGAGCTGCGAGACGTGGCGGACCGAAGAGATAAGAGGAAGGGAAGCTACGAAGAGAGGCTTGAGGGCCAGCAGCATTCGGACGAGCGGAGGGATGCTGAGCGACAGACGGAAAATGCGGCCGGTGACGCCGGGGAGACATCCCACTCCAGCGGCGGCGATATGGGCTTTGACGGCCACGATCACTAGGAACGCCCAATGGCCTCAACCCTGATTCGTGGAAAGTACGTCATCACCAGCCCGAAGGCTGACGGAAGCGATCTGCTCACAGATGGCGCCGTCCTGGAGGAAAACGGGTTTATCCAGGACGTCGGAGCCTTCGAGCAGCTACGGCAACGGCATCCTGACGCCAAAGAGATGGGCGGGAACCAGTACATCGTTCTCCCCGGCTTGGTGAATGCCCATCACCACGGCAACGGCCTGTCCCCACTCCACCTGGGTGTCCCGGACGGACCTCTCGAACCGTGGATCGTACAGCGCATGGGCTCAAAACCCGTGGACATCTATCTCTCCGCCGCCTACGCCGCCATCAAGCTCCTCCAGTCCGGCACCACCACAGTGATGCTCAACCAGTCTGCAGGTGCTGCCGCCCGACTGGACGAGGACTCCCAGGCAATGCTGGGCGGCTTTCGCGACGCCGGACTACGGGTCTGCTACTCCCTGGGATACCGGCATCAGAACAGGATCGTTTATGAGGATGATGCCACCTTCCTCAAGCGGCTCCCGGCTGAGGTCTCTCGGGCCGTGCAAGTGATCTTGGATGCAGGGCACATACCCGCGGATGAGTATTTTCGCTTCTACGACAGGATCATCCCAGCTCTCACTGAGGAACGTGACCGCGTCAGAGTGGCGATGAGCCCATCCAACCTGCAGTGGTGCTCCGACGGTCTTCTCCGTGACATCAAGGCATACGCCACCAGCAACAAGCTGCCCATCCATATGCACCTCCTGGAGACCGTCTATCAAAAGGAGTATGCCCTGAGGACGTTCGGGAAGAGCGCCGTCGCGCATCTGGCGGATTTACAGTTCCTCGGCACAGACGTCTCCATAGCACACGCCGTCTGGCTTACCGAAGCGGATATCCGGATGGTGGCGGACTCCGGCACCCAGGTGTGCCACAACGCCAGCTCCAACCTGAAATTGCAGAGTGGCATCGCCCCCGTACAGCCGCTTCTCTCCCGGGGCGTCACAGTTGCCCTCGGCACCGACTCCATGTCGCTCAACGACGACGACGACCTGTTCCAGGACATGCGTCTAGTCGCTCAGCTCCATAGAAATTCCGGCCTGGACTCCACCGCGCCCACTGCCGACCAGGTACTGACCATGGCGACCGTCAACGGGGCAAAGGCCACCGGCTTCGAACACGAGGTCGGCCGCCTCCTACCCGGCTATCGAGCCGACATCGTGCTCCTCCGCCTCGACCGCATCGCCCAATCGCCCATCGACGAAGTGGCCGGGCCGGTAGAGGCGCTGGTCTACCTGGCCGACGGACGCGACGTCGACACCGTCATGATCGGCGGACAGGTGGTCGTTCAGGATGGCCGTGTGACATCGCTCAACCGTGAGGAGATCGCCGCACGGCTCAAGGAGAACGTATCTCAGAAACCGACAGCCGAAGAGGTCCGGAAGGCCGACGTTATAGCGGAGGTCATTCCCTACATCAAGGAGTTCTACAGGGAATGGGCCACGTACGACTTGCAACCACACTACCGCTATAACAGCCGGGCATAGGGGTTGTACTCCGTCCACAAGCGCGGAGCCTACACAGGGAAAAACAGGGGGGCCTATGACGTTTGACCATGAACACTTCATGGAGATGGCCATTGAGGAGGGGATCAAAGGAGGGAAAGAGGGCAACTCACCCGTCGGCTCCGTGATCGTCCGGGACGGCAAGGTGATTGCCAGGGGGCACAACCTGGTGACCTCCACCGTGGATGTCACCGCCCACGCGGAGACGGTCGCCCTGCGTAACGCCGGGCCCGCCACGGGCACCGTCGAACTTCCTGGAGCCACCCTCTACACCACCTTTGAACCGTGCCCCATGTGTACTGGCGCTATCGTGGCCGCCCGCATTGGCACAGTGGTCCTCGGCGGCAGGAACAGGCCAGCGGGGACCACCTATGGGGACTACACGATCGAACGGCTCATCGACATGGTCGGATTCAGCGACCGGCTCAACGTCGTTACAGGCATCCTCCAGGAGCACGGCGAGACCATCAGAAACGACTGGCTGAAGCAGCGGGGCTTGGCCTAGACCGGCTGCCCGAACCCATTACCGCAGGCTATGCCCCGCTCGACGACGGGTAGCGCTCTCCTCAACCATACATGCCTTTAGAAAATGTCAAGTATCATAGCCCTGGTTTTCCACAATTACTCAGCGGGACTTGAACCAGCGCAGGGCTCCTAGTATAGTAGCGCAGATGAAAAGCAAATCCATTAAAGACGCTCGGGAGACCGCAGACCGGCTGATCACCAACATCAAAAAGGTGATCGTTGGCAACGACAACGCTATCCACATGGTGGTGGCGGCTCTTCTATGCAGGGGCCACGTGCTCATTGAGGGCGTGCCCGGAGTGGGCAAGACCATGTTTGCCCGCAGCCTGGCCCTCTCCGTGAGCGGCACCTTCAAACGGATACAGTGCACCTCTGACCTCCTGCCCAGCGATATCACCGGCACAGACATATTCGACCAGAGAGACAGAGAGTTCCATTTCCGTCCGGGTCCCGTCATGGCCCATCTGGTGCTTGTCGACGAGATCAACCGCGCCCCACCAAAGACCCAGTCCGCCTTTCTGGAGTGTATGGAAGAGCACCAGATCACCGTTGATGGTGTCACCCATGCCATGCCCAACCCCTTCCTGTTGATGGCTACTCGAAACCCCATTCACCACACAGGCACATTCCCGCTGCCCGAAACGGAGCTGGACCGATTCCTCACACGGGTCCGCCTGGAATACCCCAACTCTGAAGAGGAGGCCGCCATCGTGGAGCGGCAACTCACCGCCCACCCGATCGACACACTCAAGGGAGTGGTGGATAAACAGGATGTGCTTCAGGCCCAAATGGCATTGTCGGAGGTGTACGTAGACCGCCAGGTGACTGATTACGCTATCGCACTGGTTGGCACCACTAGAAGGCATCCTGCGGTTCACATGGGCACATCGCCTCGCTCCAGCATCGCCCTCGTCCACCTCGCACGGGCTCAGGCGCTGCTGGAGGACCGCGACTTCGCCCTGCCGGATGACGTGAAGGCAGTCGCACCCGCTGTGTTGGGCCATCGCCTCGTATTGACCGCTCAGAGCCATGGCGGTGCTAGCGAAGACCAGGTCATCCAGGAGATCATTGACTCGGTACCCGTGAACGGACGCACCGTCTCCGTTGGCTCCAGTCCATCCGCAACGGACTAAGGTTCAATAGCAGAGCGTCAGTTGGCGTATTCCTGGGGGAGGGAACATGCGTCTATTCGGTATCGTTCTTTTTCTCCTGGCACTCCTTGGACTCTCTCTGATCTCAGGCTTCAGGCCCCTCTACGCTGTTCTCTACACCATGATCGTCGGCCTGGCTATCGGACACGTCTGGGCCTGGTTCCAGAGCAGGGGATTGGCGGTCACGGTAGATAGCCTTGATCCCTATCCCCAGGTCGGCCAACCGTTACGGCTGCGGATTAAAGTGCGGGAGAGGCTGGGAATTCCCCGTGTAACCCTCCGTGCAGGGCTCGCAGAGCATCTGGCGCCGGAGACGGAATCAATGGTCAACCTACTACCCCGGGGGTCTACTGAATGGATGGAACTGGTAGTGAACCATCACCGGGGCTTGAACAATATCGGCGCTCTCAACACCGCCAGCAGCGACCCCTTCGGCCTGGCGCGTCTAAAACGCCAGATCGGCAGGCCCCGTAACATCCTCATCTATCCGAGTACGGTACCGCTATCGACATCGACCACCGGCCACGCCGCCCTGGACCAGAGTATGGAGCTCAGCAGAAGAGCCAACGACGGCACCGCTACCGCCAAGGTCCGCGAGTACATGCCCGGCGACAGCTTGCGACACATCCACTGGCCCACCACTGCCCGGCTGAATCAGCTGATGACCAAGGAGTTTGAGGGCGGTGGCAGAAGTGAAGAGATATGGATACTGCTGGACCTCCACGCCGGCTCTCAGGTCGGAACGGGGCTGCTAGGCACAGAGGAGTACGGCATCACCATAGCCGCCTCTTTGGGCAAGACCCTCCTTGAGCTCGGGGAGCCGGTAGGCCTGATTATTAATAGTCGCACATCTCATAGATTCCCTCCGCGGAGAGGACCCATGCAACAGAGAGATATTATGGAAGCCCTGGCCATGGTCGTTGCCAATGGGGAGACGGCTCTGCCTGAGTTTCTGGCCCAACAGAGCCCGTGGGTGGGCCAGGGAAGCACCGCCGTGGTTATAGCTCCACGGCGGCATGAGGTGCAGACGGCCACCTTTGACCATTACTACCAGCGGGACATATCAGTGGTCCCCATCTATTTGGATGCGGCCAGCTTCGACCGCCACTCTGACCAGCCCTTGCCGGACGATGGACAGAGAGACTCAACGGATGGGGCCTGCGTTATCCAGTTGGGGGACGACTTGGCCTATGCCCTTACCGGCGTCATGGACCGGCTGTTCTATTAGGAGCGCTCCTTGGCTGTACTCGCTACACCGCGCACCACTTCAAAACCATGGAGACTTCTCCCCACCCTGGGTGAACTAGTAGGGCTTGCATTGCTGGCCCTGCCCCTCCTTGTCACCTTCACCACTATCGAAAGTGCCCGGTGGGTAAAGGGAATGCCCTCTTTGCCACTTCAGATCGCTTTATCATTGACCCTGGGAATGCTTCTCCTCCGCCTGAATATCTCCTGGAGGATCACCTACCCCATTGGGCTGGCTGCTGGATTTATGGTTGCCCTCGGCCTCGGCCTGTGGCAGCTCTCAGGCTCGCCCGCCATGGGCATGGGCATCTTCCTCATCGTTGCGCTCTGGTGGACCACCCATACCACCCTCTGGCTGGCCTACCGTGGGCCATCCTCCATCCTTGCCATCTCCGTCAGCCTTGGAGTTCTCGTCATAGCCTTGGGCTTCCTCTCCTCCACATTCTATCCACGTCTCCTTCTCTACCTGCTTGCCGCCGCACCGGCCCTCGCCTACTTTCACCAGCAACCCGGGTCCGGAGCCGGCAGCTGGACGCCCAGAGTGGGCTCAATGATACTTGCCGTTCTGCTCATGGCGGCAACGTTGGCCATTGCCTGGCCCGCGCCATCGCCCGAGCATCCTATTCGCCCCACGGCGGCCAGCAAGCTGGAAGAGACATGGTACAGACTCCTGGAGCGGGCTACTCTGTTCGACAGCGCACCCAACCGACAGGACTGGCTCAGATTCAACCTGCACCCTGACCTGCCATTTACCGGACCCATCAGTCCTAGCAATGAAGTGGTTATGTTCGTCAACTCCTCCGAGCCTCACAAGTGGCGCGTATCGGTGTATGAGAAGTACACTCCAAGAGGCTGGACACGGGTGCCGGAGCTTCCCTCGGAAGAGCTTATCGACGTTGTCCCTCAGCCCCCTCAGAGCGACAATCTTCAGCGTGAAGAGTTTGAGATAGAGGTACGAACGCTCTCCTTGACCAGGAACATGGCAGTGGCCGGCGAGCCCGTAAGCGCAAGCATCCCCAGCTTGGTTAAATTCTCTCCTACCGCCCGCTTCACCCTGGACATTGAGGGTCCTCAGTCCACCTATCTGCCCCCGGCTATACTGAGCGACCGTGACCTGCTTCTTCAGCATCAGAACGCGGCGCAGGAGGATGGCTCCTCAACGCTGGAGACCCATGGGCTCAAGGTAGAGGATCTCCAAACCGAAGATACTACCCTCCTAACAGTGGAACGAATAGAAGAGGGCGCAGCGCCTCCTCTATTCCTTTCGTCGGTCAGCAGGCTGACACCACCGCGGAGCTATAAGACCGTGGGCTCAGTCTCCACCGCGACTCCGGAGATGCTTCGGGCCGCCGGCCAGGACTACCCCACCTGGGTCACAGACCGCTACCTCCAGCTACCTCCTGACTTCCCACAAAACGTGCGGCTCCTGGCACGGGAGCTTGCGGTTGGCATGGACAACCCCCACGACGTGGCCGAAAGCATCCAAGCTCACCTCGGCACCCTTCCCTACAGCACCGATATCGTCGGGCCGCCCGTCGACCGCGACGGCGTCGACTGGTTCCTGAATGACCAGGGCGTCGGGTACTGCCAGTACTACGCCTCAGCCATGATCACCATGCTCCGCTCCCTGGGCATCCCCGCGCGGCTCGTGGTCGGCTTCACCCCCGGCGACTGGGACAGTCAACGCGGGATCTGGGTCGTTCGCGCCAAACACTACCACGCCTGGCCTGAAGTCTACTTCCCCGACTACGGATGGGTGGAGTACGAGCCAACCCCGGCCGGCGTCCAGCCAAACCTTGAGGAGCTCGGCTTCGAGCAACCGTTGACCTCTACCGGTGGCGCCTTCGTTCCCGACGACGAGGACTGTATCGACCCCTTCGAGGAGTGTGAGTTCGATGACCCGGGTTTGACCGGCGATCTGAGCGACAGCGGCGCCAATCCTGAATCTGCTGCGGCCTCTCGTGGGGCATCCAGCCTTCTCCCCCGGATCGGTGCTGTGGCCGGCGTGCTCATACTTGTGGCGCTGGTAATCATGTATCTCCTTCGCCTCCGCAGATCTCGCCTGGGCCTGGCCGTCTCAGCCTACACCTCCATGGGATTCCTGGCCTCACTGGCTGGCGCTCCGCGTCAACCGCAGGATACACCCCAGGAGTTCGGTGCCCGTGTTGCCGCTCTCCTGCCCGGCTTGGACAATGACATTGATACAGTGATTGAAGCCTACGAGATCAGCTGCTACAGTCGGGCCAAGGGCCTGGATATCTTCCATGAGTGGAGAGTGGCTGCTTCATGGAGGATGGTTCGCCATGCTCTGTTGAAACGTATTATCCGAAGGCTGCGGTCCAGGTTATCCATCCGCAGAAGGAAAGCTTCGCCCGTCCTGCAGCCCTAGGAGTTTCTGAGGTGCTTGTTCGCGTCTCCGGGTCTGCGTATAATTGCACCGTTCCACTATAGCTGAAAGGCGAGACCATGATAAACATAGACGATGAGATGCGCGAATTGATCGATAATGCCCTGGAAAACGGGACTCCCTGCATCATGGCCACCGCCTCCTCCACCGGCGAGCCCGGCGTCGGCCTCCGCGGCAGCATGATGGTCTTCAATAGCGACTCGTTGGCCTACTGGGAACGCACCAAGCGCGCCGGCCTTGAGCATATCCAGTCCAACCCCAAAGTGGTGGTCATGTACCGCGACCCGGCCGCCAGAAAGGCCTGGAAGCTCCACGGTGAAGCACAGCTCTACCCTGACTGCCCCATACGGGACCAGGTGATGGCCAGAGTGGTACAGAGAGAGTTGGACCGAGACCCCGATAACCAGGGGATCGCAGTGGTCATCAAACTGGACCGCATAATGACCATGGCTGGCGAGGTGCTCCAGCAGCGCGACTAGCTTCCGGGGCCCAGCATCGCATCGATAATTGCCCGCAGCTCCTCCGCCGAGACCGGGCCTGAGAACTTCCTCACCAACTGCCCCTCGCGGTCTATGAAATACTTCTCCGGAATACCGCGCACACCGTAGTTGATCGCCACCGCTCCCCTGGCGTCCAGACCGTTCGGATAGCTAAGGTCGAACTGCCGGATGTAGCGGTCTATATCATCCGCCTCATCCCAGATGGCCACACCCAGGAACTCCAGCTCCTGCCCCGCGTACTCCCTATAAACCTCCGCCAGCACCGGCGCCTCCTCTATGCACGGCGGGCACCAGGAGCTCCAGAAGTCAATCATCACCACCTTGCCTCTCAGCTCGGCAAGGTCAATACTCCCCCCGTTCACCAGCGGCAAGGAGAGAGGCGGCGCCGGCCCCGAGGTGATGGACACCTCTCCGAACTCATCGTTGACACCGATTCCTCCAGGATTGCCTCCCGACTGAGTCAGTGCCCAGGCCATGAGCGCGATCAGCGCGGCCACCGGGACAGCCGTAATAGCAAAGCCCCATCCTCGGCCTCTCATCCCGAGCTCTCCTCTCGCCTGACCAGGCTCAAGGCATACGCCTTGAGCTCCCCTCGCTGTCTTCCGTATCTCCTCTCATCCACCTCACCACGTTGGAACCGGTCGTCCAGGGCAGCAATCGCCTGTGTCAGCGCGGGCCGGTCTAGGCCCATGCTTTCCATATTCCCCATCGACTCCACTCTCCGCACGGGAAGCCTCCTCAGCAGTGCCAGTAGGAGCAGCGTCGCTAGAGAGATGGCCAGGACCACAGACACCACCACTGCCGCCGAGCCGAGTCCGATCCACCCCTTGATTCGTTGCCAGAGGGAGGGCTGTGGCAGATTGGTCAGAACCACCGCTATCCGTCCCTCCCTCTCGATACCCGCGGCGTTGAATATCTGGTACGTCGTATCTCCTATGGCTGTCAAGCCCAGGTCCTCCAGGTCCTCGGTCGCCACCGAGGCCACCTCATCAGAAACAAGCAGCCGGAACGTCTCCGCACCCGTCCCAAAGCGGCGCGACAGGTCAAGCTCATCTCCGCTGTATAGAATGAGATACGTGAACGCCACACCATACTCTCCCGGCGGCACCGGCGTGACCTGAGCGAAGCCCCGGTCGACCTGAAGGAGCTGCCCGCCCGGCAGCTCCGACTCCACCTCAAGGTTGACCGTCCCGAGAGGCAGCGGGAACCTGAGAAAATTCATCGGAGGCTCCTCCGTCAGGTTGGGCACGAAGGTTCGGTCCCCCTCATTGGCCACCGTGACTATCTCAAACGCTGAGATTGCGCGTGCCCTGGCATTCACACGCATGATAAACATGGAGGAGTCGCGTACAGAAAGTCCATCCATGCTTCCGGTGGGCTCGTAGACCGTCAGCAGCACATCGCCTAGCTCTGACGACTCCCTGGTCAACTCCACCGAGTACTCTATGTCCTGATAGACTGCGCTGACCAGGTACAGCGGATCCCCCTGGGCTGGTATCCCCTGGAATACAAAGCGCCCCTGGGGATCGGGGACTGTTGTGCGGGTATCGATCAGCTCACCCTCTCGAAACACGTGCAGGCTCACCTCCGCATCCGCGACGCCCGTAGCGCCGGCCGTCCCGTTCACCACGTGACCGGCTATTTCGCCCGGGTTCTCCTGGGCGGACACAGTAGCGGCCAGGGCGGCACCGAGCACGGCAGCCATCAGCAGCCCCATGCCAAGCGGTGCTACTCGACCCCTCATTCCTCTCCCTGCGCAACGCTACCCAAGCCTCCGCCCGGTGCCAGTGCGCCACAGTGGCTGCACTGCTCAGCGGTACTTCTCACCTCACGCCCGCACTCGAAACAGCGGCGGTCTTCATCCCCAGCTGCCGGCAGCTTGCGGAGGGAGAGAATCTCCTCCTCAAGCTGCCGGTTCAGGGCCTCCAGCTCATCCTGCCGCCTCAGAAGCGCCGCCGCACGAAGTCGGTTGGTCTGAAACCTGGCCTGATACTCCTCATCTGAGAAGTGTCCCAGATCGAAGTCCTGGCGGAGAATGCGGGTCTCCTGATACAGAGCATTGCGCTCCTGTCGAAGCTTCTGGATGGGGTCCATAACAGCAGTGGCTGTGGGAGCAATCCTCCGAAGGAAGGGGAGCATCAGAGCCACCAGACCAGCGGCGGCCACTATGGCGCCAATCGCTACCGCCACAAGCGCTCCTCCGTCCTTCCCTCCACAGCTAGTCCATGCCCGCGGGAGCGGGCTCCACCCGTCTCGGAAGCCGCGACCGGGCCAGCGACGGCTGACGCTCCGGCCATAGCGCCACCACCGTGCCCACAATCACCACCGGGCCGGCCAGCCATATCCACCACACCAGCGGATTGATCAGAAACCGGAAAACCACCCTTCCGTCCTCCAGCGTCTCGCTGGACACCACGTACAGGTCCTCCACCGGCGTCGAGCGGACCGCCGCCTTTGTCGATATCATCCTGAAGTCCGGGTAGAAAGCCCGCCATACCGTCATCTGCCGGGTCCCTTCGCCGCTCTTTGAAACCTCAACCGTGTTGAAGGACTCGATGCGGTCCGGTCTCTCCTGGGTTATCCCTCCCAGGTACTTGATGGTGTACTCTCCTACCTCCGTTTCCTCTCCTGGGGCAAGCACCACATCCTTCTGCGTGCTGAAGAATGATGAGCCGGTGATCCCAAGCGCCAGGAACACCACCGCAAGGTGGACAATGTACCCGCCGTAACGGGGCCTGTTGGCTGCGATCAGCCTCCCGAATGCGATCGCATAGTTCTCGCCCTTTCTGTGCCGCACCCGGGTCCCTCGCGCCCATTCCTGGAGGATACCGCCACTGATCAGCCCACACAGCCCAAAGGCGATCAGCGGGTAGGGTTTGTGCATCCCCAGCAGTAGAAGCAACGCCACCACCGCCACACTCACAGATGCGGGTAGCAGCAACGCCTTTCTTATACTGCGCCAGGAGGCGTTCCGCCATGGCAGCAGCGGTCCCACACCCATCAGCAGAATCAAGGCCAGCAGCAACGGCCCGTTCACCTGGTTGTAGAACGGCTCTGCCACGGTCACGGTCACACCGCGGAAGAGCTGCGAGATCAGGGGAAACACCACGCCCCACAGCGTCACGAAGGCCACACCGAGAAGCAGCAGGTTGTTGACCAGAAACGCCGCCTCCCTGGATAGCATCGACTCCAGGGGCCGCGAGCCTTTCAAGGCTCCGTACCTGAAGAAAAACACAGCGAAGGAGAATAGCAGGCTGAATCCCAGAAACGCCAGGAAGACCCAGCCCAGGTTGGAGGCCCCGAAGGAGTGGACCGAGGGAACAGGTCCTCCGCGGTTTATGAAGATGCCGAACAGCGCCAACGTGAAGGAGATGTTGACAAGAGCTATGTTCCACATCCGGAACATCCCCCGCCTCTTCTGCACCATCACAGAGTGGACAAACGCCGTCAGCCCCAGCCATGGCATCAGCGCAGCGTTCTCAATCGGGTCCCACGCCCAGTAGCCACCCCAGCCAAGGATGGTGTAGGCCCACCATGCCCCCAGCAGCAGCCCGGTCCCAAGCATAGCCCAGACCACCAGCCCCCATACTCTGCCCGTATCCAACCAATCATCCACATTCCGGCCGGAAATGAGCGCTCCCATCGCGAAGGCAAAGGGCACGGTCATCCCAATAAGCCCCGTCATCAGCACAGGCGGATGAATGAACATACCCGGATGCCTCAGTAGCGGATTGATCCCCTGACCGTCCGGAGGGGTGAAGGGAAGCGTATCGAACGGATTTGCCATGGTAACCATCACGGCCACAAAGAAGGCCAGTACAGCCATCATGATGGCATTGACGTACGGCATGCTCTCCTTGAGAGAATGAGGTGCCAGCAAAATCGCCAGGGCCGCCATGATAGAGAGTACAAGG
>JAPUKM010000024.1 GCA_027295645.1 Chloroflexota bacterium
CCTTGGAGCCAGCCGCTAGTCCACAGGGGGCGGTGGTGGAGACCGAAGACTCGCCGCACGATGCCTGCGGCGTGGTTGGAGTGTATGCTCTAGGGCAGGACGTGGCCCGCATCGCCTTCTACGGCCTCTTCGCCCTTCAGCACCGCGGCCAGGAGTGCGCCGGTATCGCCACCGCCACGGGCCGCCGCATCCATCTCCACACCGCCATGGGTCTCGTCTCCCAGGCCTTCCGCGAAAGCGACCTGGAGCGCCTGGAGGGGCATATAGCCATCGGCCACACCCGCTACTCCACCACAGGCTCCACCAACCCTCAGAACGCCCAGCCCATCCTCTCCAGAAACGGCTCGATTGAGCTGGCCCTGGGTCATAACGGCAACGTCATCAACGCCCTAGAGTTGCGGCAGGAGCTCCTGGAATGGGGCTGCGCCTTCAGCTCCACCACCGATTCCGAGGTCATCGCCCACCTCCTGGCCTGGGCGCCCGGCAAGAAGTGGCCGGAGAAGATCAGCTACATGATGCGGCGTCTCCAGGGGGCCTACTCCCTGGTGGTGACCACCAAGGACACCCTGATGGGCATCCGCGACCCGCTCGGCATACGGCCCCTGTGCATAGGCAAGCTGGACGGCGGCTGGGTCATCGCCTCCGAGAGCTGCGCCCTGGACCACCTGGGAGCCCAGTACCTCCGGGAGGTGGAGCCCGGCGAGACGGTGATGGTCACCAAGGAGGGCCTCACCAGCATCCCCTACGCGGGAGAGCCCCAGCGTCCGGCGCCGTGCGTCTTCGAATACATCTACTTCTCCCGCCCGGACAGCATCCTGGGCGGGAAGCTGGCCTACACCTCGCGGCTGGCCATGGGGGCCCAGCTGGCCCGGGAGCACCCGGTGGACGCCGACGTGGTCATCGGCGTGCCGGACTCCGCCACCGGTGCCGCCGTCGGCTTCGCCCAGGAGTCCGGCATCCCCTACAGCGACGGACTGGTGCGAAACCGGTACGTCGGCCGCACCTTCATCGAGCCCGACCAGCGGTTTCGAGACCTGGGCGTGCGGATGAAGTTCAACCCCCTGCCCGAGGTCATCGCCGGCAAGCGGGTCGTACTCGTGGACGACAGCATCGTTCGAGGCACCACCACACCCCACGTCGTCGGCCTCATACGCAAGGCCAACGCCAAAGAGGTGCACATGCGTGTGTGCGCTCCGCCCATTCGCTTCCCCTGCCACTTCGGCGTGGACCTGGCCTCACGCACAGAGCTCATAGCGGCCAACATGTCCTTGGATGATATCCGCCAGTTCATCGGCGCCGACAGCCTCGGCTATCTCAGCGTCGAGGGATTGCTGGCAAGCGTCAACGGCAGGAGCAATAGCTTCTGCTCCGCCTGCTTCACCGGTCGCTATCCCATTCCCGTCCAACTGGAGATGGACAAGCTGGCCCTGGAGCACACCTAGAAATGACCGGTAAGAGCTACCTGGCCTCCGGCGTTGACCTGAACGCCGCCGCCTGCGCCAAGGAGCTGTTCAAGCCCCACGTCCGCTCCACCTTCGGCCCACAGGTGCTCAGCGATATCGGCTCCTTCGGCGGCCTCTTCCATCTCCAGGGCTACCGCGACCCCGTCCTCGTGTCCAGCACCGACAACGTGGGCACCAAACTCAAGCTGGCCGTCTGGCTCGACCGGTTCGACACCATCGGCCATGACGTGGTGAACCAGAGCGTCAACGACATCATCACCAACGGCGCACGGCCCCTCTTCTTCCTCGACTACATCGCCGTGGACACCCTGGTGCCCCGGCAGGCGGAGGCGATCGTCAAGGGCATCGCCGAGGCCTGCCGACAGGTCGGCTGTGCCCTCATCGGCGGCGAGACCGCCCAGATGCCCGGCGTCTATACCTCAAACGCCATGGACCTGGCGGGCTTCATCGTCGGTGCGGTGGAGCGCGATGCTCTGCTGGACAGCTCCACAATCCAGGAAGGGGACACGCTCCTGGCGCTGCCCTCAAGCGGCCTGCACACCAACGGCTACTCCCTGGTGCGCCAGGCGTTGGGCCTGGAGCGGGACCCCTCGCCCCTCCACACCCACCACCCGGAGCTTGGCCGCACCCTGGGCGATGCGCTTCTGGAGCCCCACCGCTGCTACTGGCCGCTGCTGGAGCCGGTGCTGCCGCTGCTCAAGGGCATGGCCCACATCACCGGCGGCGGACTGATGGAGAACCTCAAACGGGTGCTGCCCCAGGGTCTGGAGGCCCGCATCGACCACGGCTCCTGGGATGTACCGCCGCTGTTCCACACTATTCAGCAGCGTGGCGATATAGCCGACGATGAGATGTGGCGGGTGTTCAACATGGGCATCGGCATGGTGCTTGCGTGCGCCCCCGACCGCGCCGACGAGGTGCGCCGCTCCCTGCCGGAGGCATGGGTCGTCGGAGAGACCATCGACGCGCCAACGTCAAGCTGACGGCGGTAATCCAAGGGCCCACCGAACGCCACACCCGAACCGGTCTTCAAACCGACCTGCCACCATATCTCGCTTGGCCGTTGCCTTCCCCTCCCACGCCCTGTATCATTCCCCACACAAGTACGCTGAGACGGGAGGGATAGCATGAACGGTCTGCTTAACGGCATCAACGTCCTCGATTTCGGCAGGGCCGCCGTAGGCCCCTGGGCCGCCAGCCTCCTGGGTTCCATGGGAGCCAACGTCATCCGCGTGGAGTCGCCCGACGGCGACGGCATGCTCGCCCAGCAGCCCCTCCAGGGCGGATACGGCGTGGCCTACACCATCTACAACGCCAACAAGAAGGGTCTCATCCTGGACCTGAAGTCGCCGGACTCGGAACCCCATCTGAAACGCCTGGTGGAGAAGGCAGACCTCATCATCGAGAACCTGACCCCGGGCGCGCTTGAGCGGATCGGCATCGGATATGAGGACGCGAAGGCCATGAACCCCTCCATCGTCTACGCCTCCTGCCCGGGCTGGGGCTACTCCGGCCCCATCAAGGACCTGGCGGCGGGCGACCCCGACTTCCAGGCCTTCAGCGGCTTCGCCAGCCTCAACGGCGACGAGGGCGGCAAGATGGAGATGTTCCGCCACTCCTACCCCCTTGACCTCCACGCCGGTATCCTCTTCGCCTCCACCGCCCTCCTGGGACTGCTGGCCCGCGGCGGAACGGGCAAGAGCCAGCGGGTCACCGCATCCCACCTGGGCAGCTCACTCCTCATGCAGATAAGCCGCGCCGCCGAATACCTCCTGAACGGCAAGACCCCAAAGCCGCTGGGAAGCGCCTCGGGCGGCACCGCGCCCCATGAGGCCTTCCTCTGCCAGGACCAGCGCTACCTCGCCGTAGGAGTGGAGAACAATGCCCAGTGGCACGGCCTCTGCAAGGCCCTGTCCAGAGATGACCTCCTACAGGACACCCGCTGGACCACCAACCGAGAGCGTGTCGAAGGGCGGCAGGTGCTGGCCAGGGAACTGGGCGACACCTTCATCACCAAGCCCGCACGCTGGTGGGCCATCCAGCTTGAGAAGCAGGACGTCCCCTTCGGCTACTTCTACGACTTCGAGACGCTGCGCAACCACCGCCAGGTCACCGAGAACAGCTTCTTCGTCGAGACCAACGTCCCCGACCAGGGAAGAATGTTCATGGGAAACCCCCCGTGGCGGTTCGGCAGCGCCGAGACCCGCACAGAGGCGGGACCCCGACACGGACAGCACACCGCCGAGCTCCTGGAGAGCGGCTTCGATGCCTTCGGCAACGGAGTCGCCGCCGGAGAGCCGTCGCCCGCCACCTCCCGGCCGGACGGCAGCCCGCCCCTCGCCGGCATCCGGGTGGTGGACGCGTCACAGGGGCTGACCGGCCCCTACCTCTCCCTCCTCCTGGCCGACGCCGGCGCGGAGGTCATCAAGGTGGAGCCCCCGTCCGGCGACTATGCCCGCGAGTTCGCCCCGTCCACCAAGACCGGCGATAGCGCGCCCTTCCTCCTGCTGAACCGCAACAAGAAGGGCGTCACCCTGGACACCACGTCACCGGAAGGGGTGAAGAGCCTCCGGCGGCTCATTGACGGAGCAGATATCTTCATCGAGGACTGGGGCCCCGGCAAGGCGGACTCCCTGGGCCTGGGCTACCACGCCCTCCGGGCGGAGAGCCCCGGGCTCATCCACTGCGCCATCAGCTCCTTCGGGGAGCGGGGGCCCTTCAAGGACCGCCCTGGATCGGAGCTGGTCGCCCAGGCCTACTCCGAGTGCTTCCTCTCCCTGGGAAAGCTGAACGGAGCCCCCCTACGAGCAGGGTCAGACATGGGCAGCATGAGCACCGGCGCTGCGGGCTTCCTGGGCGTCTTAGCGGCCCTGCTACGGAGACAGCGGAGCGGGCAGGGAGAGCGGGTGGCCGTGAGCCTCTTCGGGACCCTCGTCTCCCTCCGTCAGGCGAACTGGAGCAGCCTCGGCGACCCCGACACCTGGGCCGGTGGCTACGCCGAGCCCTACGGCGGGCAGAGAAACTTCGGGCACGCCACCAAGGACGTGCGCCTCTTCGCCCGCCCACGGCGGGGCAACTCGGACATGGACGCCCTCGTCGCCAAGATCAAGGAGGCGGTGGGAGACCGCGGCTATGAAGGCGGCCCGCAGGTCAAGGCCGGTGCCCTACGGCTCCCCATCCCAGAGGAGTATTTCAAGAACCTCTCCTCTGATGAGGCCAAGGAGGTCCTGTTCAGCGCGGGCGGGCAGGCCGTGGACTTCAACAACCTCCAGCAGGTCATAGAGCACGCTCAGGCCAAGGCCGTGGACGTGATCAAAGAGATGGACCATCCCACCCTCGGCCCCCAAAGGGTGATGGTCAAGTCCTGGAACGGTCCCTGGGAGGACCCCACGCTTGCTCCCTCCCCCACCCTCGGCCAGCACAACGCTGAGTTCCTCAACGGCCACTGATAGGCCCGTCCAGCGGCCACAAGCCCCCAGCAAGACCCTCCTGGGGTATGTAGAAAACTCACTATAGGAGGTCTGATAATGTCACAGATGGTCTTCACCTACCGAATCAGCATCAATGCCAAACCGGAGGACGTGTACGCTTATGTGGCTGACCTGACCAAACATGGAGAATGGTCAGAGAACGTCAAGGTTGAAGCGGTGTCCGATGGCCCAATTGGCGTGGATAGCACGTACCGCTCTACCGGTCGTATGATGAGGAAGGAGTTCAAGAACGATATTCGTGTCACAGAGTACGAACCTTCAACCCGGCTGTCTTTCATCGCCAATGATGGCAAGAATGAATTCTTGCAAGAATTCACGTTTAGTTCCAGTGATGCGGGCACCCTGTTGGAACGCAAAGTTTCCTTTGAGATGAACCCGTTGATGGGCCTGCTCTTCAAAGTCATGATTGGGCCCCTGGTCTCAAATCCATCCATGAAAAAGTCCCTGAACAACTTGAAGGCGAACATGGAACGGGCAGCTCCTTAAGCACAGTGAAACTACATAACACCTCCGCAGCCCACTCAAAAGTAACGAGAAAAGGTGGTCTATGAAGGCGCTGCTCAGCGTCTACGATAAGACCGGCATCACCGACTTCGCCCGCGATCTCGCCGCCCTGGGCTACGACCTGGTGAGCACCGGCGGCACCCACCGGGAGCTCAGCGACTCAGGGCTCGCCGTCCAGCAGGTCGCCGACCTCACCGGCTCCCCGGAGATGCTCGGCGGCCGCGTGAAGACGCTCCACCCCAGAGTCCACGGCGGCATCCTGGCCCGCCGCAATCTTCCCGATGACATGGCGGAGCTCGCCTCCCACGGCATCGACACCATAGACCTGGTCGCCGTCAACCTCTATCCCTTCCGCCAGACGATAAGCAAGTCCGGCGTCACCCTTGAGGATGCCCTCGAAAACATCGACATCGGCGGCCCCACCATGGTCCGGGCGGCGGCCAAAAATTTCCCCCCCGTCATCGTCTTGGTCAACCCCGGCGACTACCCCTGGGTCATCGAACGGCTGCGCGACAAGGACGGCCTCTCTCTGGACCAGCGGCAGGGCCTAGCGGCGAAAGCCTTCCAGCACGTCGCCCTCTATGACACCGCCGTCTCCGCCTACCTGGGTCGAGGGGCGGAGTCGCCCTTCACCCAGGAGCTGACCATCGGCCTGGAGAAGCTGCTCGACCTTCGCTACGGCGAGAACCCCCACCAACAGGCCGCCCTCTACGCCCTCGGCGCCACGTCCGGTGGGCTTGCGGGAGCGCGACAGCTCCACGGCAAGGAGCTCTCCTACAACAACCTCCTGGACGCCGACGGCGCATGGACCACGGTGGCCGACTTCACCGAGCCCGCCGTGGCGGTCATCAAGCACACCAACCCGTGCGGCCTGGCCATCCATGAGGACATGGCCGAGGCCTACCGCAGGGCCTACAGCGGAGACCCCGTCTCCGCATACGGCGGCATCGTCGCCTTCAACCGGCCCGTCACCGCCGCCGCCGCCGAGGCCATGAGCTCGATCTTCTACGAGATGGTCATTGCCCCGGACTACCAACCAGATGCCCTCAAGGCGCTCCAGAAGAAGAAAAACCTCCGACTGCTCGTTGTGACCAACGAAGATCAGGCCCGAAACGACGGCCTGGAGGTGCGACAGATCTCCGGTGGACTGTTGGTCCAGACCCAGGACAACCCTCGGGAGGACCCGGCCACCTGGAGGACGGTGACCCAACGGAAACCCACCGTCCATGAGCTTCAGGACATGGCCTTCGCCTGGAAGGCCGTCAAGCACATCAAGTCCAACGCCATCGTCCTGGCCAGGGGGCAGACGCTGCTGGGAATGGGCGCCGGTCAGCCCAACAGGATCACCAGCGTCCAGCTCGCGGTTCAGGCGGCCGGCGAGGGTGCGCAGGGCTCCATCCTGGCCTCCGACGCCTTCTTCCCCTTCGCCGACGGCATAGAGGCCGCCGCCAATGCCGGCGTCACCGCCATCGTCCAGCCCGGCGGCTCCATCCGTGACCAGGAGGTCATCGATGCCGCCGACCGCCTCGGCCTGGCCATGCTCTTCACCGGTCTCCGCCACTTCAGGCATTAGCCACTTCAGGCATAAGATTGTTCCAAGGAGGGGTAATCCCACTTCTATCACCGCTTCCCCTGGATTCGACTCTGAGTGGAATCGAGCTTGTCACAGAGGTAACCTGCGTTATTGTCAACGTACTTGTGGAACTGATGTCTTCCACGGATGGAGGTGTCCCACATGCTCCCGGAGTTTGACGTCACCGGCAAAACCGTGCTTATCACCGGAGCGGGCCGTGGCATCGGTAGAAGCATCGCCCTGGTCATGGCTGAGGCGGGCGCTGACGTGGCCGTCACCGGGTTGACGGAGGCCAATGCCGCCAGCGTTGCCCAGGAGGTCCGCCGCCTCGGGCGACGGGGACTCGGTGTGGCCGCCGATGCAACCCGCCTTCCTGACACGGAGCGTCTGGTTGGGCAGGTCCTGGGGGAGTTCGGTCACCTGGATGTGCTGATCAACTGTGTCGGGGACTCCATCCCCGGTCCCGTCGCCTCCATGCCTGGCCGTGAGACAAAGGCCATGAGCGAGACTGATTGGCACAAGATATTGGATGTGAACCTAACACAAGCCTTCACCGCATGCCACGCGTTCGGCCCTCACCTCCTTGAGCGGCCGGGAAGCTGCGTCATCAACGTATCCTCGTTCGCGGGTCTGCGCCCCAGAGCCAATGTGTCCGCCTACGCTGCGGCTAAGGCGGGCCTTATCCGGTTCACCGAGTCCCTGGCGCTTGAGTGGGCCCCCTACGGGGTCCGGGTCAACGCCATTGCACCCGGCTCCTTTCCTGACCCTGAGCAGCTTTCGGAGAGTGCGCTACAGACTAGGGAAGAGCAGGCCGGGCGGAATATCCCGTTGGGACGGCTGGGTAGACTTCGTGAAGTGGGTCTGCTCGCCGTATACCTGGCTTGTGATGCCGCCTCTTATATAACCGGGCAAACGGTTGCGATTGACGGCGGCCTGACGGTCGCGTGATCGCACCACCAACCTATTGCGGCCTGACTAGCTCAACGACCGGAATCTTACGCGTGGTCTTCTGTTCGTAGCCGGCGTACCCCGGATAGGCCGAAGCCTGTTTCGCGTACATCTCGTCTCGTTTCTTGTCAGAAACAACGGTCGCCTTGGCGGGGAACGTCTCATTGCCCACCTCCACGGTTACATCCGGATGAGCAACCAGGTTGTGATACCAGGCCGGATTGATCGGAGCGCCTCCCTTCGAGGCGAAGATAAACATACGGTTGTCATCCGGCAGGTACATCAATGGGTTTACCCGGGTCTTACCCGTCTTCGCACCCCTGGTCGTGAGCAACAGAACGGGAGCGCCCTCAAAGTGTCCACCGACCTTGCCGCCGTTCTCACGGAATTCCTTGATCACCGCACTGTTCCAGTCATTCGGTGTCGTCATATGATGACCTCTCCCTGGAATGTCTACGACCATGTAGACGCGTCTTGTCCGTAGGTAGATGCTGCAGCTCCCTCGCCGGTTCCAGGATAAGCCCCGTGGGGGCACAGGGCAACAGGGATGGCCGCGGGGTGATCTGAATTGCTATTCCAGTTGACAATCACCGGGCTCGGACATACGATGCGCCAGATAGCGGATCATGACCAACCTCAGAGGCTAGCGTTGACAGCACCCACTCCAATGCTGGGAACCGACCACTATATCTACCGTCGAGACGGCAGGGTTTACGTCCATAAGGTGGGCGGCGGGGAGCCCGTTATCTTCCTCCACGCAGTGGGCCTGAGCGGATGGACCTGGCGACACAGCATTGACCAATTCGCCCAACGCTTCACCTGCTACAACATAGACCTGCCAGGGTACGATCGCTCAGACACGCCGCTGAGGCAGTACTCGATGGACGACTTTGCCCAGGCCGTTCTGGAAGTAGTCGACGGCCTGGGCCTAGAGCGCACAAACATCGTCGCTGACCATAGCGGATCGATCATCGCGGCAATAATGGCAGGCAAGCATCCGAAGCGGGTACACAGGATGGTCCTGGATGGGCTGCCGTACTGGAGCAGGCAGACGGGAGAGATGATTTGGGAGAAGTTCTTTCTCCCGAATTATACGGATACAACCTCATACCACATACCTGTCGAACCGTTTATGACGTGGGAGCAGTTCCATGAAGCAACACCAAACTTTGATCGAGAGTTCTGGGCCAAGCACGAGGAGATAAATCAAAGGAGCAGACTCTGGCATCGGTTGAGCCAGGAGGCGAATGCCAAATTTGACGTTGAGGCCCTGGGCCCTACAGTAAGGACTCCCACGCTCCTGGTCTACGGAGACGGTGATCCCCTGCGACGCGGAGAGGAGAAGGCCAACAATGGGATCCGCGGCTCCGAACTCCAGGTAGTCGAAGGCGCCCCTGGACCGGCTCACATGTTCCAGCCCGATGAATTCGCCACATTGTCGATCGCCTTCCTTTCCGGCCCGCTCAAACAGTAGCCCGATTCATGCCGAGCTATCTGCGTATGACCGATCGTTCGTGGGGGGCTACTCAGCTGAAGGACCTGCTCGGTTTGCTATCTGGACCGACGCTACGTCATGCTGGCATACGTTGACAGACCGATTCGAAACCAAAGGAGGCGAGATGAGCCACAATACCCACATACTAGTCGCCAACGCATACAGCGCGACCCATGATCGCGCCATGGAGCTTGTCAAAGACCTCACTGAGACGCAGCTCTCCTGGAGAGCCGACGAAATGGCCCCCTCCGTCCGGTTCCACGTGTGGCATGTAGCCAGGTGGGCCGACCTTGTACAGGAGATCTTCAACGGGGCCGGGACACAACTATGGGATCAGGACCATCTCGGCGAGCGCTGGGGGTTTCCCATGGGCGGTCTCGGCACAGCAGAGGCAGGCGGAGGCATAGATGATGCTACCGCTCTGAAGTTGCCGCTGCCGGAGAAGGAGCCATTGCTGGAGTACGGCCTTCGAACCTTTGCAAAGTCCAACCAGGCCGTGACAACAGCCGCCGAGGCGACGGTCGACCGGGTGCGTATAAACACAGCGGCGGCGGAATACTTTGGAGAAGAGGCTGCCTTCGTGGACATCGTACTGAGAATGCTCCGACACGATAACAGGCACGTCGGCAATATCGAATCGCTGCGTGGGCTGTTGGGACTAAGCTGAGCGGGCGTAAGCCAACCGTGAACGAGCGATTACAAGCAAGTTGGGACACTGACACTGACGTCGTGGTCGTCGGAGCGGGAGGATGTGGAATGGTCGCATCCCTGGCGGCTGCCGAGCAGGGTGCCCGGGTGGTCCTGCTTGAAAAAACCGGCCGGCCGGGTGGCAACACCGCTATGAGCCAGGGAATGATTCCTGCTGCTGGGACGCGTTTCCAGAGCCAAGCGGGGATTCATGACTCCCCGGAGTTGATGGCACAGGACATATTCAGAAAGAACAACCGGGAGAGTGACGCTGCCCTCACCCTTTTGCTTTGTGCACAGTCAAAACATCTCGTCGAATGGCTGGTAGACGTGATCGGGATCGATCTGAGACTGGTCACTGAGTTCGCCTATCCCGGACACACCCGGTTCCGCATGCATGCCCCCCCAACATGGACCGGGCAATCCCTTGTGGCAGACCTGGTCGAAGCGGTGCGCGAGAGGGACAAGATTCTCGTTGCGCTGAACACCCCTGTTCGCTCACTCGTGACCGACGATCATGGCGACGTGGTCGGAGTCATAGCTGGGACAGAGGCCGGCGAAAGAATCAAGTGTCGAAAAGTTATCCTTGCCCTCAACGGATTCGGGGCCAATCCGGATATGATCCGGCAGTATTGTCCCACGATTGCCACGGCCATCTACCACAACCATCCCGGCAACACCGGAGACGGTATCGAGTGGGGTACGCAGCTTGGGGCAGCCTTGGAGAATATGGGGGCGTTCCAGGGTCATGCCTCCGTATCATATCCCGACAACATCATGGTGACCTGGGCAGTTATGATGAGCGGGGGGATACTGGTCAACAGGGATGGGAACCGGTTCGGCGACGAAACCAAGGACTACTCGGCGTACGCACTTGATGTGCTGGATCAGCCGGAGGGACTGGCATTCGACATATTTGGCGAGGAGTCGTATGAGATTGCTGCCAAGGGATCTGAGTTCCAGGAGTTGATGAGGACCCAAGCGATCAAAAAGGCCGGCACAATTGAGGAACTGGCTGGTAGTTTGAATATAGACGGCCAAAACCTTGAGAGAACTATCGGTGATTACAACCTGGCAAGGTCCAGTGGTGGAGACACATTCGGGCGGACCGATTTTGGCAGTAGTCTGAGCACCCCGCTATTCGGCATTCAGGTGACCGCAGCCCTGTTCCATACACAGGGCGGACTCAGGGTCGACTCACGCGCACGACTGCTTCGCAGCAATGGTGACGTAGTACCGAACCTCTACGCCGGTGGCGGGACGGCGGTCGGAATATCCGGCTCCGGCCCGGCGGGGTATCTATCTGGCAACGGGCTCCTCACCGCGCTGGGCTGGGGCAAGATTGCCGGCGAGGACGCCGCTCGGACCATTCTGGGTCTCTGAACGTACCTCCAGTAGCGACTTCAGCATGGAACACAAGGCATCAATCCCAATAGAATTGCTGACTACCACAAACCAGCTATCTGCCCTGGGCTCCATCCTATCTCACGAAACAATAATCGCCATCGACACTGAATCTGATAGCGGGCATAGATACCCCGAGAAGGTGTGCTTGATTCAGATTGGCACCAGTAGAAAGGTGTATCTGATCGATACACTTTCGCTTGAGGACATGAAGCCGATCGGTGAGGTGCTGCGAGACCCCGGTGTGATCAAGGTGATACAGGGAGCCGACTACGACATACGGTGCCTGGATAGACAATGGGGCTTTAGCATCCGGAACGTTTTCGACACATCCATTGCGGCTCAGTTTGCGGGCGTGAAGAAATTCGGACTGTCGTCCCTGACGGAGAGCTTGCTTGGAGTACATATCCAGAAGGACGCTCGCCTTCAACGGGGTGACTGGTCAAGACGGCCACTGACAACCGAGGCTCTGAATTACGCGGCCACAGACGTCTGGTATCTCCCTGCCATTCACAGAGTCCTGGAAAAGCAACTCCTCGCTCTGGGTCGGAGCAGTTGGGTCTCTGAGGAGTGTTCTCGCCTGGAACAGATCCGCTCCACACCCCCGGACCCGGACAGCGCATTCTTGTCGGCAAAGGGCATCGGCAAACTTGATGGGCAGGCAAGAGCTGTTTTTCGCCGCTTGTACACCCTTCGAGAATCCGAAGCTCGGCGGCGTGACCGACCTCCCCACTATGTCCTGTCGAACGAATCGTTAGTGCAATTGGCTTCAAATCCAGCGACCGACCTCTCGGAAATTCATCAGTTGAAGGGAGATCTGAACGGTCGTTTCGGCGGGCTGGTGAGATCCGCTCTGCGCAAAGGTGTCGCTGACCCACCTATTACAACGGCTGGGCGTGAGCGGGAAAAAGCGATGACACCCACCGAGTCCGGGCGTTTGCAGCGACTCAAGAGGTGGAGAACCGACCAGGCAAACTCCCTGGCAATTGAGCCAAGTCTGGTTTGGCCAATGGCAAGCCTGAAGAGGCTGGCAAGGGCTCCGGGCTCGCTTGATGTTGAGATAGAATCGGCTGAAGTGCGGCATTGGCAACGCGAGCAGTTTCTTGAACACCTCTCCCACGCTCTCGCCTAGCGCTCATTCGCTTTGCTGACCACATTGCGCCAGAAAAGCCCCCTGCACTACCCACGGGTACCTTGCGTTCCGGAGAGTGATCGACTAGTTTGAAAGGCAGACCGTCAGCTTCCCATTCAGGTGTGTTCACCCCCCGTCGCCGCCATTTCCATCGCTATTGAAGTGGTCGGAGGGTAATCGAACCACACAGGTCACACAGGCAACATGCTCAGCGCCTCCAACATCAGCAAGGCCTACGGAGACCGGGTTCTGTTCAGTGGCCTCACCCTCAACGTCGCGGCCGGAGAGCGCATTGCTCTCATAGGCCCAAACGGCTCCGGCAAGACCACCCTCCTGGACATCCTGGCCGGCCATACCTCCCCGGACACCGGAAGCATATCCAGGCATCGCAACACCACTATAGGCTATCTCAAACAAGAGCCCGTTCGGTTTGCCGGCAAAACACTGCTCCAAGAGGTGCTGGAGTCATCTTCAGAGGTGACCGCCCTTAGGGACAGGATCGCCGCCACCCATGAGTCCCTTTCATCGGAGACCGGCTCCGACAACCAGGGCAAGCTGCTACGACAACTCGGCCAGCTTGACACGGCGCTGGAGGCGGCTGACGGAGACTACCGGGACCACCAAGCCAAGGCGATCCTCTCCGGACTGGGCTTTAAGCAAAGCGACCTCTCCCGACCGCTCAGCGAGTTCAGCGGCGGCTGGCTTATGCGTGCCTCGCTGGGCAAGCTGCTTTTCAGGAAGCCGGACGCGTTGCTCCTGGACGAGCCAACCAATCACCTGGACCTTGACGCAAACCTGTGGTTTGAGAAGTACTTGACCTCCTTCCGTGGCACCGTGGTCGTCACCTCTCACGACCGGGCTTTCCTGAACCAGATAGCAACCATGGTGCTGGCTATTGAGTCGGACGGAGTGGTGCTCCTCAAGGGCACCTATGACGACTACCTCATCGCCCGCGAACAGTCCCTTCAAATCAAACAGGCGGCCGTGGCCAGGCAGGAGCGCGAAGTCCAGAGGCAAATGCGCTTCGTCGAGCGCTTTCGCTACAAGGCCCGGAAAGCCAGCCAGGTCCAGAGCCGCCTGAAGCGCCTTGAGAAGGTACAACGCATTCAACTGCCCAGGGCCACCAAGAGGGTCCACTACTCCTTCCCGGAGCCGTCACGCAGCGGCGTTTATGCAATCTCTCTTACCAACGTGAGCAAGTCCTACGGCGCTCACACCGTCTACCGCGGTCTGAACCTGGTCCTGATGCGCGGTGACCGGGTCGCCCTGGTTGGACCCAACGGCGCCGGCAAGACCACCATGCTGAAGATCCTGGCGGGTGTCCTTCCCTTTGAGGAGGGTGAGCGGAAGACCGGCCACAACGTGGTAACAGCCTACTATGCGCAGCATGTGCTGGAGCTCCTCAACCCCGCTAACACGCTCATCGAGGAGCTCCAGCAGGCTGCACCCGATGAATCGGACCAGAACCTGCGGCACACCCTCGGTGGCTTCCTGTTCAGCGGCGACGATGTCCGCAAGCCCATATCCGTGTTGTCAGGTGGAGAAAAGGCGCGGGTGGCCCTGGCCAAGCTGCTGCTCCAACCAAGTAACCTGCTGCTCTTGGACGAACCAACCAACCACCTGGACATATCCTCCAGGGAGATACTCACGGACGCCCTCAGTGACTATCGCGGCA
>JAPUKM010000240.1 GCA_027295645.1 Chloroflexota bacterium
TACATCATCCTTCCGGGCGATAGCTTGCTCTCACGGCTTGAATCGTCGGTTACTCTAGCAGGTCAAACGGAGGTTGTGAAGCCCCCATTGGGCCAAATTTCACAAATCAACAGACGGCCCGAAGAGTTTTTCAAGAACCTGTCCTTCGCTTTACGTATCTACTCTATCCCTGTGTATCTGGGGTGAGTTGTGAGGCTGGCAGGAATAGTGAAGAAGTACCTGGATCCCTATGATCATGGGCCGTACCACTTGCATTCCTGCCCAATTTCCATAAAAATACACCCGGAGCAATCTCCAATATCGATCAGGTCTCACAATCAAGGAAGGGTGCTGCATGGCTGTCCAGCCCACCGACACCGATCTCCGCCTCTCCTCCAGACGAGGGTTCCTAAAGCGCGCCGGCCTTGGACTCGCCGCTTTGGCCGCCATGAGCGCCGCCGTCGGCAGGATAGCGACCGACAGAAGGTCAGGGCGGGAGCTCCCCGGATCGGGCTCAATCTTTGAGCCCCGCCGGGAGGACCTCCTCAAACACTGGCGGCGCAGGCTCAACCGCTTCCGCCTCAGGTAGACCCCAGGACAGAACAGATCAGAGAGGGCCGTCCCTACACATCCGGGCGGCCCTCATCTAGTCCGTTCGATTACAGCAGGAAGCGCCTGCCCGCCTCTATCTCTTTGCGCTCCCCGACGACTCAAGATAGCTGTCAACATCCTCGGCCATGAACCGGCGGTCACCTCGCACCCCAATCCGGATACTCCTGATCAGACCACCATCGGCCCAGCGCCTCACAGAGTTGGGATGTACTCTCAGTATCCTCGCCACCTCCCGCAGAGTCAGCAGTCTCTTTTCACCGTCCGGTTGAAGCGCTACATTCTGCTGCATGACTCTCATCCTCCTACCTGCGCTTGCTTACCATCGCTCCCCTACTGCTACCTTAGCCTCACTATCCTTCGCATACAATCCCGCATAAGAGGGATTTAGAATCGCTCTCGTCGTCAAATAAGCGTAACCCATCTGGGTGACGCCCGGGTCATCACCCCACCGCCGACACAGTACAGAGGGCCTCGGCCATAGCCGAGGCCCTCTGTTTAGAGTGCGTGAGCGCGCCCCTACGGCTCGCTATCCATCAGTGGGATCGTCTGCAGCTCCCCATGTACAGAGCACATCAACGCATGGCCGGGGTCCAGCCGCGCATACACGGCTGAGCCCACAGGGTGTTTCGCATAGTGCTGTTGCAGCGAATGGATCTCCATCCCGGAGGGCAGCCGCACCGTGTAGAGATAGTGTGCTCCCTGGAACACCCGCTCCACCACCGTGCTCTCTCCGGCGGCATCGGCGCGTATGGTAACGTCGTCCGGCCGCACCATAACCTCCACCAGCTCCCCCTGCGCCAGATCGGCGGGTCGCGGTAGCACGCCAAGCTCTGTCACCAGCGCATCGCCCTCCACGCGAGCCGGTAGAAAGTGGGCCAGCCCCATGAACTCCGCGACGAACCGCGTCGCAGGTTGGTGGTAGATACGCTCCGGAGCATCGACCTGCTGTAGCCGTCCGTGGTGCATCACAGCAACCCGGTCTCCCAGGTACATCGCATCCTCCTGGTCATGGGTCACGAATATCGCCGTGGCCCCCGCCTCCCGCAGAATCCGCCGTACCTCCGTCCGCAGATGAGACCGAAGCCCCATATCCAGGTTCGAGAACGGCTCATCCAGCAGCACAACATCCGGTCTCGGCCCAAGGGCGCGTGCCAGTGCCACCCGCTGCTGCTCGCCTCCCGATAGCTCATGGGGCATCCGACGCTCCAGCCCTTCCAGGCCCACCAGTTCCAGCACCTCTCGAATCCTGGCGGCGCGATCGTGACCACGGGACAGCCCGTAGCCAACGTTGCCTGCCACGTCCATATGCGGAAACAGCGCGTACTCCTGGAACACCATCCCAATGTTGCGTCGCTCGGGTGGCTGCCATGCTCCAGGCCCAACCAGCACCCTTCCCCCCACGGCCAGCGTTCCCCTGTCCGGCTGCTCGAAGCCGGCGATCAATCGCAGCAGTGTCGTCTTGCCGCACCCGCTTGGCCCCAGCAGCACAAGCAGCTCCCCGTGATAGAGCGTCAGCTCCACGTCGTACACCGCCTCCACCGTCCCGTACTGCTTGGTCAGCCCAAAGCACCGTATCGCAGGGGGCTTCATGAAGCGATCTTCCGTTCCCGCAGCAGGAGCCACACCGTGGGCAACGAAGCCACGACAATGAGCAGCAGCGAAGGGGCGGCCGCCCGGGCGAAGAACGCCTCGGAGGCCGCCGTCCAGATACTCGTCGCAAGCGTCTGGAAGCCCGTGGGGCTCAGGAGCAGCGTGGCGGGCAACTCCTTGAGCGTCACCAAAAAGACCAGGCTGGCCCCGGCCAGGATTCCCGGCCCTACCAGCGGTAGCGTCACGGTCGTCAACACACGCAAAGGCCGGCGGCCCAGGCTCCGGGCGGCCTCCTCCAACCCGGGGTTGACCTGAAGTAGCGATGTCCGTACAGCGCCCAGCGCCGTCGGAAGGAAGAGGACTGCGTATGCGAATATCAGGAGGCCCACTGTTTGGTACAGCG
>JAPUKM010000241.1 GCA_027295645.1 Chloroflexota bacterium
GATCCAGGAGCAGCCTGACCAGGCCGGAATCCTTCGCAACTACACCAAGTGGGACTACGAGCTACGCCGCTCCGAGAACATCCAGCACGTCATGCAGCGTGCCTTTCAGATCGCCTCATCGCAACCGTATGGGCCCGTCTATCTGATGCTGACGCGAGAGGTGCTCATGGAGAGGATGACCGAGTTCAAGGTCCCTCCCGTCGCACGGTACGGCCCCGTCACGACACCGCAGGCGGACCCCGACGCCCTGGCACGGGCGGCTGAGATGCTGCTGAAGGCCCAGAGCCCGCTTATCATCACCGCGCACTCCGGGAGGAATCATGGCACGGTCGCGGCCATGGTCGAGCTGGCGGAGCTGGTGGGCGCCCCGGTGGTATCCGATTCGACACACCTGAACTTCCCTACCACCCATCCTTTGTACGGTGGCCTGAGCCCTCAACCTTACCTCCAAGATGCCGATGTGGTCCTGATCGTGGACCATGACGTGCCCTACATCCCGGCCCATGGCAAACCTGGGCCGGAGGCCCGGATCATTCACATAGACATAGACCCGATCAAGCTGACAATTCCCCTGTGGCTCTTCCCCGCGGACCTGCTCCTCCATGCCGACTCGGCCAAGGCGGTTCCCGCCCTCGTGGAGGTATCCAAGGAGCTGATGACTGAGGCCGACCATGCCCGGATCCAGGAGCGGTCCCAGCTCATCAAGGACCGACACCAACGGCAAAGGCAGGAGGCCGTACAGCTGGCTCTGAGCCACGCAGACCGCTCTCCCATCACTCCCCAGTGGCTCAGCTACTGCCTCAACCAGGTGATCGACAAGGACACCATCTTCCTGGATGAGACCGTCACCAACTCTCGGGTCGTGGTCCAGTATATGGAGCGGAGCCGGCCCGGTACCCTCTACAAAAGCGGTGGCTCACACCTGGGATGGGGGTTGGGAGCGGCCCTGGGCACCAAGCTCGCGGAGCCGGCCCGGACCGTGGTCGCCGCCGTGGGCGACGGAGCCTTCGTGTACGGCTGTCCCACCTCTACCCTGTGGACTGCGGACGCCTATGGTACGCCCTTCTTGGCCGTGATCTATAACAATCAGCTCTACAACGCACCGAAGCGCCACCTGAAGGAGGCCTATCCGGAGAGCTACTCCGCCAGCACCGACAACTGGATCGGCATGGATATCACGCCCTCCGTCGATTTCGCCATGCTGGCCCAGGCGTGCCGTGCCTATGGGGAGATCGTCCAAGAGCCCGGCGATGTCAAACCCGCCCTGGAGCGGGCGCTGGAGCAGGTGAGAGGCGGTAAGGCGGCGGTGCTGGATGTGAGGATCGAACGCCCGTAGAGGGCGGCGGTGGCCGGACCTCCTCAGCCGTGGGCCTCCCAGGCGTGGAGGAACTCCCAAGCATCCTCCACCACCGCGTCGCCGGTGGGCACATACGGAATGATAAGGCGAGTCACCCCCGCCTCAACAAACGGCTGGAGCTGCTCCTTGACCTCCTCCACGGAGGTTCCCAGGACCACGGGCAGCCGGTCCATGTAGTCGTCGGTCATCTGGGCCATGGCCGCCTTGAAGCCCCCCTGCTGAAAGGCCTCTCTGATGGCGGTAACCTCCTGCTGAAACCCCTGGGACACCAGCAGGTCGCTGTAGAACTCGGCGATGTTGTAGAAGGTCAGCACCTGGCGCATCCGTTGCCGGGCGACGGCCCTGTCCCGGTGAATGGAGACCCGCACCTTGGTGACGACCTCCACGCGCTCCGGGTCCCGGCCTGCCTCCGCTGCGCCCGCCCGCACCCGGGCCACGATCTCTCGTATCTTGTCAGGAGTGGCCATATTGAGCATTATCCCCTCGCCGATCCGACCCACCAGCCGGGTCATCTGCTGGCCCAGGCCCGCCAGATAGACCGGGATATTGGGATGCTCAGGCTTCCAGGCCAGCCTGAAGCCCTTGCCCGTGGTATAGACCTGGCCCTCATATTCAGCCCGCTCGCCGGCTGCCACCAGCCGGACGGCCTCCACGTACTCTCGCATCCGCCGCAGCGGGCGGTCGAAGACGCCGCCGTGCCAGGAGGCGATGGTCCGGTTGGATACGCCAAGACCCAACAGCAACCGACCCGCCGAGAGGTCCTGGAGGGTTGCTGCCTGGACCCCCATGGTGACAGGGCTACGACCGTGGATGTGTAATATGGCGGTTCCCAGCTGAATCGTGCTGGTGTGGCTGGCGATGCTGGAAAGGACCACCAGGGGGTCGGTGTTATTGGACTCGCCTGCCCAGAAGGCGCCGAAGCCCGCGGCCTCCGCTCCCTTGGCCAGCTCCGTTACGCTGGCGGTCGGGTAATGGGCAGCGGAGTTGAACTCGACGTCATAGGTGATGGACATGGGATGACTCCGGAGACTCTACCAGGAAGACGATGAAACCGCAGGTGGCAGCCTACACCCTGCGACTTCAGCTGTAAAGTCGACGGCACACTCCTTAATCCGTGGGTGAAAAGTTTCCCCTGTCATTGCGAGGAGCGGAGCGACGAAGCAATCTCGGTGGTGGGAGGGAGATTGCTTCGTCCGCCATCGGCGGACTTGCAATGACG
>JAPUKM010000242.1 GCA_027295645.1 Chloroflexota bacterium
GTGCCCAGAACTGTGTAGGGCACCTTCTCCTCCCTGCACATCAGCTCCACCTCAGCCAGATCGGCCTCCGACAGCGAAACCACGATGCGTGATGGGCTCTCCCCAAAGAGGGCGGCGTCCCAGCGCCCCTCCGGCGCGAGCGATCCTTTGAACCCAAGCCCGCCAAGCATGGCTGACTCGGCCACAGCCACCGCCAGCCCCCCCTCCGAGCAGTCGTGGGCGGAGCGCACCAGGCCATCTTGGATCAGCCGGAGACAGCATCGCTGCACTCGGACCTCTAGCTCCAGGTCGATCGCCGGTCGCCCCGCCACCATACCGTGCGCCAGCTCCAGCACCTCGCTCCCCGCCAGCTGTGCAGGCTCCCCCGTCGTCGATGCCGCTCCCAGCAGCACCACCACATCGCCCGCATCCCGGAACGCGGAGGCGCAGCGGCGCTCCACATCCTCCAGCAGGCCCAGAGCGCCGATCACCGGAGTGGGATAGATGGGCCGTCCCTCGGATTCGTTGTACAGGCTGACGTTGCCGCTCACCACGGGCACACCCAGAGCACGGCAGGCCTGCGCGATTCCCCGGACACACTGCTCCAACTGATATGCCACCTCTGGCCGCTCCGGGTCGCCGAAATTGAGACAGTCGGTAATCGCCAGGGGCGCCGCGCCGGTGCACACCAGATTGCGGCAGGCCTCCGCCACCGCGGCAGTGCCGCCGGCCAGCGGGTCCAGATAGCAGATCCTCCCGTTGCCGTCCGTACTTATGGCCAGAGCTCGGGTGGTCCCCTTGATACGCAGAAGGGCGGCGTCGGCCCGGCCCGGCCCCAGCACCGTGTTGGTCTGCACCTGGTGGTCGTACTGGCGGTAGACCGGCTCCTTGCTGGCGATGTTCGGCGTCGCCAGCAGCTTCAACAGCAGCTCGTCCGGCGTCTCCCGCGGCAGTGGGACGGCCGCCAGATCATACGCCTGGAGCTTGGCCAGCTCGGGTAGAACGCTTCCGTTCAGGTCGTATAGCGGTGGGTCGGTCAGCGTCGCCACCGGCACCGCCGCCGCCTCTTCGCCGCCATCGATAACACGGGCCGTGCCGTCGTCGGTCACCCTGCCTACCACCGTACACGGCGTGTCCCACCTCTCCATGACCGCCTGCACCGCTTGCAGCTTGGCCGGGGCCACTATCAGCAGCATCCGCTCCTGCGACTCGGAGAGCATGACCTCGTACGGAGTCATACCCTCCTCTCTCCGGGGCACCTCGCCAATGTCCAGCCGGAACCCCGTTCCGCCGCGGGCGGCGGACTCCACAACAGAGCTGGTGAGCCCCGCTGCACCCAGGTCCTGCATCCCCTTGATGAGGCCGGCGCGGGTCACCTCAAGACAGGCCTCGATGAGCACCTTCTCCAGGAACGGGTTGCCCACCTGCACTGCCGGCCTCTGTTCCCGCCCCTCCTCAAAGCTCCGAGAGGCCAGGCCGGAGGCTCCATGAATACCGTCTCGGCCCGTCTCCGCGCCCACCAGAACCAGCAGGTCGCCCGGCGTGCGGGCCGCCGCGCTCATCAGGCCGTCCGCCGGCGCAATCCCCACGCAGAGGGCGTTCACCAGCGGGTTACCTTCGTACGGTCCAGCGAAGAGCACCTCTCCTCCTACATCCGGCACGCCGATGCAGTTGCCGTAGCTGGAGATACCGCCCACCACCCCATGGAACAGGTAGCGGTTTCGGCTGGTGGTCAATGGGCCGAAGCGGAGCGAGTTGAGCAGGGCCATGGGCCGCGCCCCCATGGCCAGGATGTCCCGGACGATGCCGCCAACGCCGGTGGCCGCTCCCTGGTGCGGCTCCACCGCCGATGGATGGTTGTGCGACTCGATCTTGAAGACGGCCGCAAGCCCGTCGCCGATGTCGACGGCGCCGGCGTTCTCCACACCGGGTAGCGCCAGCAGGCGCGGACTGTCCGATGGCAGCAGGCTCAACAGCCGTTTGGAGTGCTTATAGCCGCAGTGCTCGCTCCACATGGACCCGAACATCCCCAGCTCCACCTTGTTGGGCTCGCGACCCAGCCGCTCCACAATCGCCTCATACTCCGCTTCGGTAAGCGCGACCTCGTCCAGGAGCTCTCGTGGTAGTGCCATAGTCCTCGCTCAAGCGTTGCTCAGCGCAATCAGCGCAATGCCCAACACCACCAGCCCAGCGCCGATCCACAGGCGCCGGGTCACTCGCTCCAGCCGTTGTAGGAACAGGTGGGTCAACACCAGAGCGAACAGGGGACTGGCCGCCAGCAGGGGTGCCACCGTGGCGACGGGGGCATGAGTGAGGGCAAAGAAATTCGTCGTGATTCCCGCCGTCCCCGCTATCCCTGCCAGGGCCATCAGGGCGAACCCCCTCTTTGGAGCGAGACGGTCCCTTCGGACATCCCTGACCGAGTACGTAGCCATAACGGATATACCGACAAGGGTGGCCAAAAACCCGGTGACCAGAGGCTGAGTGAACTCTGTCACCAGATGCCTCGCTATGACGCTGGTGGAGGCGTAGCACAGCGCCGCCAGCATAGCGTAAGCCATCCCCGTCGATACGGCTCGGCGGCTTTCTTGGCGAACAATGGCAGGCGCACCCATGGCTGTTCCCTTACTTCCTTTCGCTCACGGTCAACACCACCCCGCCCACGATGAGGAGGCCGCCTATCAACGTGAGCAGCGTTGGGGTCTCATCTATGAAGATGATGGCAAAGAGCACCGCAAACAGAGTAGAAGTGGACAGAATGGGGGTCGCCCGCGCCACGCCGGCCAGACGCACTGCGGTAAAGTTGAAATAGCGGCCCAGGGGAAAGTTCAGCAGGCCGAGCAGTGCGATCCACAGCAGGGCGGCCACCGGCAGGTTCAGCATCTCCCTTGCGTGCAGCGGGACCGCCAGGATGCCCAGCAGCACACTCCCAGCTAGGAGAGATGTGAATGTCCCTGTTGTAGTCCGCACGTACTGAAGCCCCAAGCGCGCGAATATCGGCGACGATCCGAACAGGAACGCCCCCAGAATCCCCAGCAGGATGCCCACCATCGCCTCGCTCATCCCGTTCCTTTCTACATGCGTACGTAAGTGCGCGCGGCTATACAAACCCCATACGCCAGGTGAGGGAACCGTTGAACATACCGAGGTCTATCGGCGCGACCCCGTCACGGACTCGAAGATGAACCGCCCGTCCGTCCCACCCAGCAGCGGCTCGCAGCACCGCTCCGGGTGCGGCATCATCCCCAGGACATTCCCCTCGCGATTGACGATCCCCGCGATGTTCTCCACCGAGCCGTTGGGGTTGGCGCCCTCGTCCACTACCCCCGAGGGGTCGCAGTAGCGGAACAGCACCTGACCCCCGTCGTTCAGCTCCTTCAGCGTAGCTGGGTCGGTGTAGTAGCTGCCCTCGCCGTGCGAGATAGGAATGCGCAGCACCTGTCCCTTCTCGCAGGCCTGCGAAAAGGGGCTGGCCGTGCTCTCCACCCTCAGATCGGTCCACTGGCAGCGGAACTGGAGGTGGCTGTTGCGGATCAGTGCGCCGGGCAGCAGTCCGGCCTCGCACAGGATCTGAAACCCGTTGCAGATCCCTATCACCAGCCCACCGCTTCGAGCGAACTCCTCCACCGCTCCCATGACCGGCGAGAAGCGGGCGATGGCCCCCGTTCGGAGGTAGTCGCCGTAGGAGAAGCCGCCGGGGAGCACCACGCAGTCATACGGCGACAGGTCCGTGTCCTTGTGCCACAGGTAATCGGCCTCCTGGCCCATCGCTTCCGTGATGGCGTGGTGGCAATCGCCGTCGCTCCAGGTCCCCGGGAAGACCACGATACCGAACCGCATGGTCGCCTCTCACCTCACACTGGAAAAAGAAAGCCCACCATCGCTACAGGCGGGCGGAGCACACTCGTATATCCTATCACAAACCTCAGCGGCGAGAGGCCGCGCGCTCAGGACGACGACAGCAGCTCGGAAACGATGCTTCGCACCTCCCCGCCGTCGGCCTTGCCGCGCACCTGCTGCATCAGCGGTCCCATCACCTTGCCCAGGTCGCCGGGGCCCGCGGCGCCCACCTCCTCGATCACCTTGGCCGCCAGCGCCTCAACCTCTTCACGGGGCAGCTGCTCCGGGAGGTACTCCTGTAGAATCGCCATCTCCGCCTCTTCCCGATCCGCCATCTCGGGCCTGTTTCCCTTGCGGAACGCCTCGATGCTCTCCTGGCGCTGCCGCACCTGCTTCGAGATTATCGCCAAAACGCCCGCATCGTCCAGCGGCTTGCGCAGTTCTATCTCGCGGTTCTGGATGTCGGCGCGGAGTAGGCGCAGCGTGGAGACCAGCAGCTCATTGCGCTGGCGCATCGCGGCCTTCAACTCCTCTACAAGCTGTTCTCGTAGCGACATAGCGGGCTGGGAAACTAAACGGGAAAAATGGGAAGAATGTGGAAAGGGGAGATGGCTGGGGGAGGGGGTCTACTAGCGCCGGAGGCTCTTACGGCGTTTCGCCGCCGCCTTCCTCTTGCGCCTGACGGTGGGCGACTCAAAGTGCTCTCGCCGGCGGAACTCCGAGAGGATCCCGTCCTGCTGGACCCTCTTGTTGAACCGCTTCAGCATACTCTCGAAGGATTCACCTTCGGACAGCGTTACTCGGGCCAAACCTCTTCCTCCGTCGTTTTCTATAGTTAGTCGCCAGTCGTCTTTCCATCAGGGGCGACAGCAAGAATCATAGTGTAGCGCGCAACTCCATGTCAAGGAGAACTGTGTTGTCCCTGTTGTCTCCCGATGCCCCGAACGGTATGATAATAATGAACTGCCGACACCGGAAGGAGTCGCCCGTGCCCCCGACCAAGCGCAGACAGACCGTCAAGTACAACCTCTACCGGATCATGCCCGAGTGGCGTCGCCTCCCCGATGCCCAGCGCGATGCCGCCAAGGAGCAGTTCACCGCCGTCGTCGAGGAGACCGCATCCACCATGCGCATCAAGAGCTACAGCCTCGTGGGCATGCGCTCCGACGCCGACCTCATGCTCTGGTGCGTCGGACGGAGCCTTGAGGAGCACCAGCAGTTCTCGGAGCTGCTGAACCGCACCGCCCTCGCCTCCTACCTGGAGACACCCTACTCCTACCTCGCCATGACCCGCCGCTCCGAGTACTTTGACGGCCATCCCCAGGGAGACCGCGCCCGACACACCGTCAAGTTCGGCCAGGCCCCCTACCTCGTGGTCTACCCCTTCGTCAAGACCAGGGACTGGTACACGCTCCCCCAGGAGGAGCGGCAGCGCATGATGGATGTCCACATCCAGGTTGGCCAGAAGTACCCCAACGTCAGGATCAACACCAACTACTCCTTCGGCCTCGACGACTACGAGTTCATCGTGGCCTTCGAGACCGACGACCCCGCCGACTTCCTCGACCTAGTCATGGAGCTGCGCGGCACCGAGGCCAGCAAGTACACCCGCCTGGAGACCCCCATCTTCACCGGCATCGCCCGGCCCGTCCGGGAGTGCCTGGACGCGCTAGGGTAGGGCACCCCTCGCGCCTCCCCAACTTGACTACTTCCTGCCGAACGTCAGCCACGCCGACGGGCGGCGTCCACGCTCGTCGCCGTCCCGTCTCGCCGTGAGCCTGAGCGGAAGTGCCGCCAGCTCGGCATCGGTCACCCCCGGCCCAAACTCATTGCCCGCCGTCTTGAGAAACACGTACAGCAGGTACGTGCCCTCCGGGGCCAGCAGCTCCTCAACATTGCGGATATAAGCCTGGCGCCCCTCCTGTGGCAGGCTGTGGAAGCAGCCCAGGTCCAGCACCAGGTCGTAGGGCCCGGCCAACGTCGATGCCTTCGTGACGTCGCCCACCCGCAGTTCCACGTCGACCCCCGCCTGGCGCGCCTTCCGCCGTGCCGCGCGTATCGCCCGCCCGACGAAATCGACGCCGGTCGCCTCCCAGCCGTGCCGGGCCAGCGTGATCACGTTCGTGCCCGTGCCGCAGCCCAGATCGAGCGCCCTGCCCGGAGGGTGGCTTTCGATAAACTCCATCAGCTCCCGCGGCGAGACGCCGGTATCCCACGGCGGCTTGAACAGATACCACAGGTTGAAGAGCAATCGCCTGGGCCCGAGGCTGGAGAGCAGTCGTCGTAGGAGCCCCCGCATTACCGCTTCATTTCATAGGTATCCGCCACAGTCGCGGAGCAAGGTCATGGGAGGCCACAGTCAACCGGCTAGCCTTACATTTTATAGGTATCCGCCACAGTCACAGCCCAAGGTCACTGGGAGGCCGCAGCCAACCAACTAACTGTAAAGCTTTAAAATTCAGTGATAACACCGCGGCCCACCACTCCACGCTCCAGGTCCGCGTAGGCCTCGTTGATGTCGTCCAGCTTGTACTCGCGGGTGATCAGGTCGTCGATATTGATCTTGCCGGAGCGGTACATCTCTATGATCGACGGCATATCCACAGCGGGCCGAGCGCC
>JAPUKM010000243.1 GCA_027295645.1 Chloroflexota bacterium
ATCGCCGCCCGGTATCTTCTGGACCGCTTCCACGCGGCCCCGCGGGATCTGATGGTGGTCCACGACGACATGGACCTCCCCCTCGGCACCATCCGGCTCCGGCCCGGCGGCGGCGCGGCCGGACACCACGGCATCGAGTCCGTCATCGCCGAGCTGCGTACCGAGCAGTTCCCCCGCCTGCGGCTCGGCGTAGGGCACCCCACAGACCGAGGGGACGGGATCAACCACGTCCTGGGCCCCTTCAACGCCGAGGATGCCCCCGTGATACAGGAGGCCCTTGAGCGAGCGGTCGAGGCGATGACCTGCGTAGTTGAGCTGGGGCTGGATACCGCCATGAACCGGTTCAACTGAGACATATGCTATCCTGGTAGATGTGCCGCCGCGATTCAGTACAGTCCTACCATCGTTGCTGCTGCTGGCCCTTGCCACGGCATGCTCCGGCTCCGATACACCAACCCCGCAGACCACTTCCACACCCTCCGCAACCCCGGCGACACCGACGCCAGGCCCTACTGCAACGCTTGCGCCCTCCCCTACCCCAACGGTATCTCCACTTTCCACGCCCGCACCCACGGCAACGCCCACACCCTCTCCGACGCGTACGCCCACACCCGCGCCGTGGGAGCTGGACCGCTCCATCCCTCCCGACAGGGACCTGTACGCCCTTGCCCGGCGCCTGGTATTGAAGTCCGATGCGCCCATTCCTAGGGTGGTGAACCCCGCTCCCGTCAGCTACACGGAGGGGCGGGAGGACACCTTTCATGTAGCCGACATCCTGAATCTACGGACATACTCGGTCACCGCCACCCTGAAGGTGGTGAGCGAGCACGCCTACTGGTACGTGGACAACAGGGTCAACCTGGACATGGATGACCTCGAAAGGGCCGCCCGCATCTTTGAGGAGACTGTCTATCCCGCCGTCACCGGAATCTTCGGCACCGAGCTGATCCCCGGCATCGACAACGACACCCACCTCACCATCCTGCACACCCCTCTTCGCGGGGTCGCCGGCTACTTCTCCTCCGTGGACGAGTATCCCCTCCAGGTCCACCGGTTCAGCAACCAGCGGGAGATGATCTACATCAGCACCATAGGCCTCAGCCCTGGCAGCGACAGTTATCTGGGCACGCTTGCCCACGAGCTGACCCACGCCATCCAGTTTCGCGCGGACAGCACGGAGGACACCTGGGTCGTCGAGGGGTTGGCGGAGATCGGCAAAACGGCGGCGGGATATGCGCCCACCTTCCAGGGGGCCTTCCAAGCGATACCATCGGTCTCACTCACCCTATGGTCCAACAGGCCGGGGGCCGCCGCCCCTCACTACGGCGGCGCCAACCTCTTCTTCGAATACCTGGCGCAGCACTTCGGCGGGTACCAGAGCCTGCGCATCCTCAATGACCTGCCGGCCAGAGGCATCCGAGGGGTCCAGGAGTACCTTGAAGCCATGAAGACCGGAAAAAGCTTCCAGGAGGTGTTCGCGGACTGGGTGGTGGCGAACTACCTGGACGACCCCGACGGCGGCCCCTACAGCTACCCAGACCTGAATTTCAGGGTCCCCCCCTCTGCAATTCTGGATGGGTCCGGCAGCATCAACAGCGAGGTGCCCCAGTACGCGGCCAAGTACATTGAGCTGAGGCCGGACGGCCCACGTATGACCGTCGCCTTCAAGGGACAGGAGCAGACCCCCCTGCTTCCCACAGAGCTGCCCGATGGCGGGCACTGCTGGTGGGGCAACCGGGGCGACACCATTGACTCCACCCTCACGGGAAGATTCCGGCTTCCGGCAGGGGAGGATGTCAGGCTGACCTACAGCCTCTGGTACAGCCTGGAGGAGCGCTGGGATTATATGTATGTAGAGGTCTCCACGGACGGCGGCGGCACCTGGGACATCCTCGAGGGATCTCACACGTCGTCGGCCAACCCCGTCGGCAACTCCTTCGGCCCCGGCTACACGGGCCGGAGCGATGGCTGGCTCGACGACCAGGTCGACCTCACCCCCTACGCCGGTCAGGAGGTCCTCGTCCGCTTTGAGTACGTCACCGACGACGCCCTGAACGGGCCGGGGGTCTGCATCGATAACATCGCCATACCGGCCATCGGGTTCCTGGATGATGCGGAGCGGGAGACCGGCGTATGGGAGACCTTCGGCTTCATCAGAACTGAAAACGCCGTCCCGCAGGGCTACGTCCTGCGGGTCATCGAAGTGGGGAACACCGAGCGCCGGGTGCGCGACATCGCGCTGGACCAGCGCCGGGAGGCGACCTTCACGGTGGAGGGCTTCGGGAGCGACCTGGTCTTCGCCGTGGTCGTGGTGGCCGGGCTCGCCGATAGAACGACCCTCCCGGCCACCTTCGAGCTCCGGGCAATCGCGGATGGCGGGTGAGGACGCCGTCTTACACTGTGCTACACTGGCGCAGTTCATTTCGTAGGAGACACCGATGAGCCTGACGCCCGACGAGGTACAACACATCACCCTGCTGGCAAGGGTGCGCCTGGACCCGGAGGAGCTGGAGCGGTACCGTACCCAGCTCTCCGCCATCCTGGAGCACTTCCAGGTGCTGCAGGAGGTCGACACCGAGGGCGTCTCTCCCACCGGCAGCTCGGTGCTCCAGGAGAGCGTGATGCGCGACGACGAGCCCGCGGACTCACTATCCAGTGAGGATGTGCTGGCCAACGCCCCCAACCGGGAGGACGACTACTTCCGCGTGCGCGCGGTGCTGGAGCAGCAACCGTAGACGGCGATGCCCAACGATCTGCACCACCTCACCATCCACGAAGCACGGGAGCGCCTCCACCGCCGCGACCTGTCGTCGGTGGAGCTGACCAGGGCGCTCCTGGATCGTATCGAGCAGGTGGAGCCGGCGGTACGGGCCTACGTCACCGTCATTCAGGAGACGGCCCTCAGCCAAGCGCATGAGGCCGATGACCGCATAGCCGCCGGGGATGCGGGCCCCCTCACCGGAATCCCGCTGCAACTCAAGGACAATATCGCCACCAGGGGGGTGCCCACCACCTGCTCCTCCCGTATGCTGGAGCACTTCGTCCCGCCCTACGACGCCGCGGTGACGGAGCGGCTGCGTGCGCAGCACGCGGTGATCCTGGGCAAGGGCAACATGGATGAGTTCGCCATGGGCTCCTCCACGGAGAACTCCGCCATGCACCCCACACACAACCCCTGGAACCTGGAACGGGTGCCCGGCGGCAGCAGCGGCGGTCCCGCCGCGGCGGTGGCCGCGGGCGAGGCCCTGGGCTCCCTGGGGTCGGATACGGGGGGCAGCGTCCGCCAGCCGGCGTCCCTGTGCGGTGTCGTGGGAA
This sequence comes from Chloroflexota bacterium, assembly GCA_027295645.1. Taxonomy (GTDB): domain Bacteria; phylum Chloroflexota; class Dehalococcoidia; order Lucifugimonadales; family JAPUKM01; genus JAPUKM01. The sequence goes on from JAPUKM010000243.1 coordinate 3,316, forward strand.
TGAAGCCCACCTATGGCCTGGTGAGCCGCTACGGCCTGGTGGCATTCGCCTCCTCGCTGGACCAGATCGGTCCGCTGGCCCGGGACGTGACCGACTGCGCCCTGCTGCTGAACGGCATCGCCGGTCACGACCCGCGCGACTCTACATCGCTGCCGTCGCCGGTGCCGGACTACACCAAATCGCTGACCGGCGATATTCGTGGCCTGCGGGTCGGCGTTCCCAAGGAGTATTTCGTCGAGGGCGTCGAGCCGGAGGTCGAGGCCGCGGTGAAGAGGGCCGTCGGCGTCCTGGAGGAGCTTGGCGCCACGGTGGACTGGGAGGCGTCGCTTCCCCTCACCCAGTACGCCCTGCCCATCTACTACATCATCGCGCCCTCGGAGTGCTCGGCCAACCTGGCCCGGTACGACGGCGTGAAGTACGGCTACTCGGAGCAGGAGGCCGATGGGATATGGGACGCGCTGGAGAAGACCCGCCAGCACGGCTTCGGGCCGGAGGTGAAGCGGCGCATCATGCTGGGCACCTACTCCCTCTCCTCCGGCTACTACGACGCCTACTACCTGAAGGCGGGGAGGGTCCGCACGCTGATCTCCCAGGAGTTCCGGGAGGCCTTCAAACGCTACGATGTCCTGGTGACGCCCACCTCGCCCACGGCGGCATTCCCAATAGGAGCCAAGACGCAGGACCCCCTCCAGATGTACCTGAGCGACATCTGCACCATTCCGGCGAACATCGCCGGCATCCCCGCCATCTCCGTTCCCTGCGGGATGGCGGACGGCCTTCCCATCGGTCTGCAGATGATGGCGCCCGCACTGGGCGAGGAGACGCTCCTGCGGGCCGCCCACGCCTACGAGCAGGCCACCACCTGGCACACCCTGCGGCCACAGCTCTAGCACCTCAGCAAGAGCCCGGCATGACGCAGGACCGGCCAAGGAGACGGTCCGCTAGCCCGTTACCTCCCGCCCATTCCATCCACCAGCCGTAGGAACTCCTCAAGCAGCAGTGGATTAGCGGTGACCACCCCCGTGCTCTCAAGCAAGGCCGGACCGCCCTTGTGGTCGCGAACCTCGCCGCCGGCCTCCTGGACCATCAGGATGCCCGCGGCCACGTCCCAGGGCGCTACGTTGTGGTGGAAGTAGATGTCCAGCCTTCCAGCCGCGGCGTAGGCCAGGCCCAGCGTGGCGGAGCCCATGACCCGAACACCCTGCAACCCTGGCCACAGCCCCTGGACCAGTTTCAGCGCATGGATGGCCTTGTCGTCCATGGCGCTCATGTCGAAGCCGAGGAGGCTCTCCGCCACCGACGTACGCTCGGCCACCGACAGACGCTCGCCGTTGAGGAAGGCGCCCTCGCCCTTGGCGGTGTGGAACAGCTCATCGCGGATGGGATCGTAGGTGACCCCCAGGAGCGGATCGGAGTCGCGGACCAGCGCTATGGACACCGCGAAGTGCGGGACCCCCAGGGCGTAGT
>JAPUKM010000244.1 GCA_027295645.1 Chloroflexota bacterium
TGGAATTTCTAGTCGGCCAGTTGTCCGGTGCCAACATCCTGCTCTTGGGGACCTACCGGGATATTGAAGTATCCCCAGATCATCCGCTATCCAACACCTTAGCCCGGTTGGCCCGCAGCGACTCCTATTTCAGAGCGGAACTCGGAGGTTTGGAGAGGGAATATGTCAGCCAGTTGATCGAGAACGTCAGCGGGGTGAAACCATCTCCGGAAATGGTCCAAGCCGTTTATAGGCACACCGAAGGAAACCCCTTTTTCATGACCGAGATCATCCGGCTGCTGGGAGAAAGGCGTCTGTTGGTGAGGGAGCCGGATGAAGGCCTCGGTGAGTTGGAGATACCGCAAAGCGTTCTGGAAGTGATCGGGCAGCGGCTAAACAGGTTGTCCTCGAATTGCGAAAGCATCCTTACGACGGCCGCAGTCATCGGCCGCGAATTCAACTTCCAGGTTTTAGGCTTGCTCAGTGAAGACACCTCCGAGACCCAACTGTTGGAGCTGATCGATGAAGCCCTCGATACCCATCTGATCCAAGAAATACCAGGGCAGGGGGATGCCTACCAGTTCAGCCACGCCCTGGTCCAGCAAACCCTGCGGGAGCGGCTCTCCACCAGCAGGAGGGTCAGGCTCCACGCTAGGATCGGGGACACGCTCGAGATCTTATACGGGGATCAACCAGGTGAACACGCGGCGGAGCTGGCGCACCACTTCTCCGAGGCCGGGCCGGTGGCCGGTGCCGATAAGCTGGTGAAGTACACCCTTCTTGCGGGTGAAAGGGCGCTTGGGGCCTATGCCCACGAAGATGCCCTTGGGTATTTCGTCCGAGGACTGACCGCCAAAAACTTGGAGGTCGAAGGCCCCACGCCGGCGTCCGACGCTGAAGCGGCGGCCCTCCTCTTCGGCCTTGGCAGGGCACAGGCGGCTACACTGGGACGGCAAAACCTAGACGTGGCAGTCGCCACCCTCAGCCGGGCATTCGATTTCTATGCCGAGACCCATGATGTAGCCCACGCAGTAAGCGTCGCGGGGTTTGCGATGCAACCGATGGTCGGCCGCCGGATCGCCGAAAATCTATTAACTCGTGCGTTGGACCTGGTACCGCCCGATTCTCCGGATGCCGGCCGGTTGCTATCAAGGAATGTCCTTGTCTTAGGCTTGGAGGAAGGGGATTATCAGGGCGCCATGGAGGCATCTGAAAGAGCAACGGCCATCGCCAAGCGTACCGGAGATCTGGCGCTTGAGGTGGGTACCCTAGCCTTCGCATCCACGGTGGATTTCTGGAATATGCGGTACCACGATACGGTGAACAAGGGTTTGCGCGCCATTGATGCGGCTGTGCAAAGCTCAAACCAATTGTTGGAAGTGTCGGCGAGAATGTGGGTCGGGATCGCCCAGCAAAGCATGGGAAAATCCAACGAGGCGAAACACCATGCATTGGCCGGATTGTCCGCTGCAGAGAGTTTAAGGGACCGATTCTGGCTAGCCACCGCTCTTTGGCAGAACGAGATGTGTTCGATCTTTGAGGGTGACTGGAATGCCGCCAGAGACTTCAATGAGCGGGGGCTGGCGGTGTCGCCGTCGGACACACGGCTACTGGCCACCAGAATGGTCACAGAACACCAGGTGGGTAATGAGCTGGTGGGTCAGCAGTACCTGGAGCGGCTCGTCGAGTCTCTACGACAGGTAACTCCCGGACCCCAATATGACTACGCATCGGCAGCGTTGATGATCTCGATCGTTGCCCGAATCACAGGTTCGGAGGACCAACTGCACATCGCCGAGAGAGCCGCGGAAATGGTGATCTCCGCGGAATCCGCAACGCCTCTAGTCTCCCGGTTCACCAGGGTAGGGCTGGCATTGATGGCCGTTCTCCGGGGTGATGTGGAAGCGGCCAAGGAGCAATACGCTGAGTTGAACACGGCCTCAGGAACCAATTCGCATGTCTCGGGCGACCGAATCTTGGGACTCCTGGCCCAGACTATCGGTGAGCAGGACCAGGCTGCGGCCCACTTTGAAGATAGCCTGGCGTTCTGCCGCGAGGCCAAATACAACCCTGAGCTGGCCTGGACCTGCCATGACTATGCGGGCACGCTGCTCCAACGCAACAGGTCCGGGGACCGGGCCAGAGCGATGGGACTGTTGGAAGAGTCCATCTCCCTCTCCAGTGACCTAAACATGCGGCCTCTATTGGAACGGGCAACAGCTCTTCAAGAAAAGACTGAATCGACCCCGGCACGAGCCCCCGCATACCCAGGCGGTCTCACCCAGCGGGAGGCGGACATCATCCGGCTCATCGCCGTCGGCAAAACCGACCGTGAGATATCAGAGGAACTGATCATAGCCCTCCGTACCGTCAACACCCATGTAAGCAACATCCTGAACAAGATTAGCGCCGCCAACCGGGCCGAGGCAGCCAGCTATGCCAACCAGCACGGCTTGGTTACAATCGTTCCTGAAGATGAAGCGTAACGGCCCTTTTCAATAAGCCAGCATCATCCGCTGGATCTCGGCCTTGTCCTTGGTTTTTGTCAGCGCCAGCATCAGTAGGATTCGCGCCTTCTT
>JAPUKM010000245.1 GCA_027295645.1 Chloroflexota bacterium
GTCTTCAACGCTGCTGCAGTCGTTTCAGTCCATACGCTCTTCGGCGTCAGCGACAAGGTGGCGGATGGCTCCTGGGTCCCCTTCCCGAAGAAGGGCTTCCCCGGCGGTCTGGAGTTCGCGCTGCCGTCCTAGGACATAGAGCGCTGACTAACGTCAGCCTCTGAAGAGCTCCCAAGGTGCCCTCCAATCTCGATTGGAGGGCACCTTCATTCCTACAAGGCTGCGATGAACGCATCCTGTCAGGCTGCTCAGATCACGCCGCTCTCTTTCAAACGATCCATTTCGTCCTCTGTAAAGCCCAGCCAGCCGCGGTATATCTCTTCGTTGTGCTGGCCGAGCGCTGGGGCCAAGCTAGTGATGCGTCCGGGGCTCTCACTCATGCGAGGGACGATGCCGGGCATCTTGATGGTACCCAGTATGGGATCGCTGACCTCTACAAGAGTACCGCGAGCCTTTATGTGAGGGTTCTCGAAGATATCGGCGATACTATTGATCGGACTGACGGGAACGTCATTGGAGTCCAGCAAGCTAACCAGCGCCGGCAGATCCATGCTCTGCGTCCATTCAGACACCATGGTGTCCACCTCTTCCCTCCGCTCCACACGGGCAGCCATGGTGGAATAGCGAGCGTCCTGTCCCAAGTCTGCCTGACCCATGGCCCTGGTCAGACGCTGGAAGATAGCATCCGTGGTACAGGCAATAGCCACCCATTTACCATCTCCCGTAGGGTAGTGGTCATGGGGCACCGCATGGCCTAGAGAGCCCCGCCGCTCCCGCACCACACCCAGCTTGTCGTACACAGTGGCCAAATTGTCGAGGAGCCGGAAGATGCTTTCATAGAGAGATATGTCCACACATTGGCCGCGTCCCGTGTTCCGGCGGTGCTCCAGGGCCACCATGACCGAGAAGGCGGCAAAGAGTCCAGCCGCGTAGTCAGCGATGGTGGGTGAGCCAGGGTTGACGGGAGGGCGGTCCGGGAAGCCTGACAAGTACGTGATGCCTCCGAAGGCCGACGCCACCCTGCCGAACCCGGGCTTGTCGCTCATCGGCCCGGTCTGTCCATAGGCGGAGATGCGCACCATAACCAGGCCGGGGTTAATGGCTTTGAGTTCCTCATAGCCCAGGTTCCATCCCTCCATGGTCCCGGGCGTGAAGTTCTCTATGAGAACGTCACACGTCTGCACAAGCCTTTTGATGATCTCCTGGCCACGGGGGTCTCTCAGATCACAGGTTATCCCCTTCTTATTCCGGTTCTCCTGGGCCCAGATGAGACCGACACCGTTGTCCTTCTCCCCCAACTCCCGCAGGGGATCACCTCGGCGGGGCATCTCATTCTTGATGACCTCGGCCCCGAATTCCGCCATAAGCGTCGCACAGAATGGTGCAGCGATGAACGTGGCTACATCAAGAACGCGGATGCCGTTTAAGGGGCCAATGAACTCCTGACCACCGTTGTCTGAGTACGCCATACGCTACTCCTTCCCTTCCTGTGCCGCCTGCTGTTCGAGAAGTTGCCGCGCCTTTTCCGCAAGAGGGTAGTCAACAAATTCGCCGTCCACCTGAATGGAGGCCGAGCCCTTCGCCAGGGCATCATCAAAAGCTGCAACAATCCTCTGTGCCCGTGCCAACTCCTCCGGGGATGCCGAGAATACTCGATTTACTACTTCAACCTGTTTTGGGTGTATACAGCTCTTACCCTGAAAACCCATCCGGCGCGCCCGCCGCGCAGAATCCTCAAACCCATCATCGTCCGCGAGGCGCACCCAAACGGAATCCGTGGGGGGCTGAATGCCTGCGGCGCGCGAGATGAGCACCAGTCGGGATCGGGCATAGGAGAGCTCCTGCTCGTCACGCGACCACTCGATGTTCAGGTCCCTGGTAAGGTCGCCTGCGCCCAGGTTCAGAGACCTCACCCTCCTGATCCGGGTGGCGATCTCGTAGGCATTCCAGAGTCCCTTCGCCGTCTCTATGATCGGCACCACCTCCAGAATACCGACGGGAAGCCCGACCTTCGTCTCCATGGCAGCCAGCCTTGCATCAATCTCATCAAGCTCCCTTTCCGACTCCACTTTGGGGACCACAACACCGTCCAGTCCCTGGCACACGATGGCTTCAACGTCATCCGCTCCCTGGCCCACCGAAAAGCTGGTCTTATCTCCCAGAGGGTTGATCCGGACATACACATGCGGAACGGTCTGCTTAACCTTCGGGATCGCCTCCTTGACCAGCTGCCGGGCCGCCTTCTTTTCTGAGACAGGGACTGCATCCTCTAAATCAAGAATCACGGCGTCTGCGCCAAACTTGCCGACGCCCGCAAGCTTCCGGAGATCGTTTCCGGGTGCGTAGAGTTTTGAACGTATAGCCATTGCCCTTGACCTCTCCTTGCGACATTGATGCCCTTGCCCAGGACAGGTAATCCCTGTCCTTTTCACCAGGGGAAGACCGTCCCACAGGTCATTATAGACGCACCTCAAGGGTGCCATACTCCGCCGGTGAACCGCTGGGACCACAGAGGCACATGGCGGCAGCAACGGGCACGGTTGTGGCAGGAGCGGATAGGCCGGTACGGGATTCTCGGTCGGATCGCTGCTGGTGGGCAGGCTACCGTCTACAGGGCGTGGGACAGCGAGTCCGGGCAGGTAGTAGCGCTCAAGGTCCTCCACCCTCACCTGACCCACGATGCCAACTACATCAAGCGCTTCCAACTTGAAGCCCGTCTCAGCCTCAATATCACCCACCCCAACGTACAGGGGGCCGATCCTGTTTTCTACGCTGGCGTTTTTCACGTCCCTGTGCGCGATCTCTGACAAGACCATGGACCCGGCGGAGCTGGTGAAGCTGGAGCGCCAGATCGGCGACTGGCAGTACAGGGTTTTCAACACAGCGGCCATCGCCTCAGTCCACGTCCCGTTCGGCGTAGGGCCCAAGGTGAAGTCGTGGGAGCCCATGCCGAAAAATCGGAATCTCGGGCTGCTGGAGTTCGCCCAACCTGCTTAGGACGGACACAGCTGTTGCCATGCAGATGCCCAGGGCGATGCCCACGCTAACGATCTGGGTCAGGTCCTCGTTTTCGCCCAGCCTGGTCAACTCCAGATATCGGGCTGGCAACGGTTTTGTGTATCCATCCGGGTCATAATCTCGGTCCGAACGGTTCTACTATCCGACCCCCTTGGGTCTACGGAGGCCTCTCTGATTGGCTACAATGTCATCATTTTCTGAGGAGGACTGCATGAGGGTACTGCTTGTCGATGACCACGAAATGTTGCGACGCGGACTCCGCCGGCTGCTCGAATTCGAACCAGACATGGAAGTCGTTGGGGAGGCAGGTGACGGAGAGGAGGCCCTGAGGCAGGTTCATCGCTTGTCCCCTGATGTAGTTGTTATGGATGTCAGAATGCCCGGGACCAACGGCCTGCAGGCCGCGCAGGAACTCCAAGAAGTTGGTTTCCCCGGCAAGGTCTTGTTTATCAGCATGTACGACGGCCATGCCTCAGAAGCCATTGGCACGGGGGCTTCAGGTTATTTGTCCAAGAGCGCCAAACTTGACGAAATCGTTAGCGCTATCCGCAAGATTGGTGACGGTGAATCTGTTTTTGGCACCGTTGCGTAGACCTGACCACATTAGTTTCCTAACCGTTGCGTGGCCGGGCGTCTTGAGGATTCCAGCGGTCATGTTCAAAGGGGAACCATATGCGAGTTTTGCTGGTCGACGATCACCAGGTGGTTCGGGAAGGGCTACGCCGGATGCTGGAGATGGAACCGGACATAAAGGTGGTGGGCCAGGCTGTCATTGGGGAGGAGGGTCTGGTTATGCTAGCAACACTGGAGCCGGACGTCGTCATCGCTGACGTCA
>JAPUKM010000246.1 GCA_027295645.1 Chloroflexota bacterium
TCGAATAGGGCGAATCCGATCGCCGCAAGCAACACAGCGTAAAAGGCTGCGTGCCATATCCATGACCAGCGGTTTGGGGTCTGGGGGACCCCCCCAGACCTCCGCCAGGGGGCCGTGCCCCCTTGGAACCCACGGGCAGTATAGACTTTGGGCAAACCGCTTAGATCTGACATGGCCCACGAGCGCACGGGGCGTTGCAACCGGCAATAGAACGGCCTTGTCAAAAGGCTCTGCACGTTGTTACGCGCCTCAACAGGGCCGGCCGCCTCAGTTCCTCATGGCGTCGCCCGAAAGACTGCGCTCTCCTCGGAAAGCACTCAATCTAGGGCGGGCCTTGCCCTCTGAGAGCCTTGCGCCTGGGCCAGATCGGGGGCGCAAAAAGCCATCGCCGGATTTGACAGACGTCGTCGGGACGTGATTACATGCCCCGGTAAAAGACTTGACACTCTCAGGCATCGACGGGCCGTCGGTGCCGAGCGGGAACCGGGGTGTGCGCGACCAAAGGGTGAGCGGCGTGGCCTGGGCTCCGATCGGAAGCTGGAGGAGGCTCTCGGTTCGGAAGCTCGTCGGCGCGATCAGGAGACCCGGAAAGAGTTTTGGAACCTAGAGGTCAGTGAGGGGTGGGTAGCATAGGTTAGGCAGAGTTCCAAAAAGCGGGCTGGCGTGGCTGTTTGTCGCTGACCGCCCGACCGGGAAGCCCTCGTAGCGCGATGAGCACAGATGCACGACCTACAGTTCAGCAATAGCCAGGGCTTGTCAACGACTTGAGTCGTTGGCTCTGGAACTCTGTGAGCTCCCCTTTAACCACAGTCGCTACCCCACCTGCTCCAAGAGCACGAACGTAATCTGCTCTCAGCATCTGCGACCAGCCCTGACCGGTCGGGGATAGTTTGAGTCACCTGCCGAAAGGAGGCAGCACGAAGGCCCTATCCGGGCTGTCCATGGATATAAACGCGAACGGGTTAACGAGCTAGCCCGCATTTCTTGGTACTCCGCGATATTGCGATGATTCCCTTACCTAACCAACTAGCTCTGACTACCCCAGAAAAACCCCCACCACGTTGACCAGAAGGGAAGCTCCCCACCACCTTGGAGTAGGCATTTGGGGAGCAGGCATTTGGTCGACAATTTGGTCAAAATGAGGTGAAACCGTTATGACTCTGGAAAACAGGACCCTGCCTTGGGAACGGCTCCGGGCGCTAAGAGATTGCATCGCCAGAAAGGGCTTCGCCTGTATTCTAGAGGCGCACAGTGGCTTAAGCGGCATAATCGCGGAGAGCGCGCGAGTGGAGAAGGATGGGGAGGTCATCGAATACGACGGCCTTTGGGAAAGTAGCCTGACGGACTCTGCTTCCAAAGGACTGCCCGATGCCTCCATCGTCGGCTACGACTCCCGCACCCATACCATTGATGAGATACTCAATGTAACTACAAAGCCGATAATTGTCGACGGGGACACCGGCATTGAGCCCATCCAGTTCGGGTATCTGGTCAATCGCCTGGAGCGCTTAGGCGTGTCGGCGGTGATCATAGAGGACAAGGTGTATCCCAAGCGGAACAGCCTAGATGCCGCCGCCAGCCAGGAATTGGAGGACCCAGCAGTCTTCACCGAGAAGATCAAGGCCGGCAAGGAGGTCACGCTCACCGACGAGTTCATGGTCATCGCTCGGCTGGAGAGCCTGAACGCCGGGACGGGGCTCCAAGATGCTCTGGAACGGGCCGAGCAGTACATGTTGGCTGGGGCTGACGGGATCATGATCCACTCCAGCAAACGAGAGCCTGATGAGATACTTGCGTTCGCGGAAGCCTATGAGCCTCTCTGCCGGCGGCTGGGGCGGCGCCCTGTGCTGGTAAGTGTGCCGACCACCTACAACACGATAAGTGACGCCGAGCTGGTCGCCAGCGGCTTCAATATCGTCATTCACGCCAATCACATGCTGCGCGCTGCCCACAAGGCTATGAGCGAGGTGGCCCGCACCATCCTGGCGAGTGGGCGCAGCCTTGAGGCAGACGCGCTGTGCGCTCCCGTCCCAGAGATATTCTCCAGCGTAGGGTTCGACGTCATCATCAACAAAGACAGGGAGCGCGCCGAGGCCCGACGCCTGGCCAAGACGACGGAGAGAGATGGAGCAGCACCCGCCAAGAGGGCATGACTGCTGAAGGAGCGGGTATGGAGGCAGAAGCGTTCTGGGATGTCTTGAAGGCACGTGGCCTGACCTTTTTCGCAGGCGTGCCCGATTCCACCTTTCAGGAAGCTTTCAACCTCATGGTGAAGGACCCGGAGATTCGCTATATTCCCGCCGTTCGCGAGGACGTGGCCCTGGGAGTAGCCAGCGCCGCTTATTTTGCCGGGAGACTCGGCGGGGTAATAATGCAGAACTCCGGAATCGGCAACATCGTGAATCCATTGACCTCCTTCAGCTTGATGTACAAGATTCCGGTACTCCTCATCGTGGGCTGGCGCGGCTACGGAGGGCCTCCCAACGATGCCCCAGAACACTGGATTATGGGAACAAAGACCCCGGAGATTTTTGACCTTCTGGAAGTGCCTTATGAGGTCCTGGAGACGGACAATCTGGAGTCAGCACTGGACCGGCTTCTCACAGCCATCAAAGAGCAATCGGTGCCGGGGGCGCTTCTGGTACGCGCCGGAGTATTTGAGTGATCCCGCGCTACCAAGCTATCGAGAAGATTCTGGAGCATGCGCAGGCCGATGATCTGATATTGAGTACCACGGGAATGATCTCCCGAGAGGTATTCATGACCCAAGACCGGCCCGGCAATTTCTACATGATTGGCTCCATGGGGCTGCTGTCTTCCTTTGGGCTAGGGCTGGCCTTGCTTACCCCGGAAAAGCGCGCGTTCGTGTTGGAGGGGGACGGCAGCGCCCTGATGAGCCTGGGCACCTTGCCGCTTATCGCCTCAGAGTGCCCCCGTAACCTGGTTCACATAATTCTGGACAATGAGGCGTACGAATCAACGGGAGGGCAGCCATCCATAAGCTCGAAGGTTGACCTGGCGGAGGTGGGCAAGAGCTGCGGATACCGGCGTGTGGCTCGAGTGGACAATATCGAATGTCTGGAGAGCGCTCTGTTGGAGTGTGACGCTAACCCTGGCCCTCATCTGATTCTGGTCAAGGCCGGTATCGCTCCGGTCAAGGGCATTCCCAGGGTTACCCACTCGCCCACTGAGATCCGCGATCGGTTCAAGGGCAGCGTCCAGAGGAGGGATCGAGCGCGATGATCATATTTTCGCCTGGTCCAGCGAACATCTCGGAGCGGGTCCGACGCGCCCTCACAAGTCCCGATATTGGCCACCGGGAGTCGGAGTTCACCGAACTCCTCTCTGAGACGCGCGCTCTCCTCCTTCAGGTATGCGGCGTCCCTCAGGGGTACGCTTGTGCCGTGCTCACCGGGTCTGGCACCACCAGCATAGAGGCTGCCATCACGTCCCTCGGTGATGTCAGCAGCGGGGTTCTCATCCTTTCCAACGGGGTGTACGGAGAGCGGGCTGCCCAGATCGCCCAGGTGTTCGGGATACCCTACACCCTGGAGAAGATTGACTGGACCTCCCCGATTCCCCTGGACCGGGCGGAAGAGCTCATACGGTCTAGCTCCCATGACACTATCTATCTGATCCACCACGAGACCACTACCGGCGTCCTTAACCCGTTGCAGCAGGTGGCTGCGATCGCAAAACGCCACGGCAAGAGAGTTATGGTGGACGCCGTGAGCAGCATAGCCGGGGAGGAGCTCGACCTCGCCGGCTGGGGGATTGACCTGATTATCGGGTCAGCCAATAAGTGTATCCGAGGAGTTCCCGGGGTATCGTTTATCGTCGCGTCCAGGGATTTTCTGGAGGTCCTGTCAAAACGCCGCCGGTTGGCCTTCTGCACGGACCTCGTCAGCACCTTGAACCGAGAGGAGGGAGGCGAGACGCCCTTCACCCCACCGGTGCAGACCATGTATGCCCTTCGAGAAGCCGCCAGTGAGTTGCTAGAGGAGGGCGTGCCGAATCGCATCTCCCACTACCAGGGGGTCGCCAAGACCCTGCGCGACGGGCTCTCATCCCTGGAGCTGGCCTTCCTGGTGCCCCGCGAGAGTCTGTCCAACACCATGACCTCGGTGATGCTGCCCGAAGGCGTCGCTTACCCTGACCTGCATGGTCCCCTGAAGGACCGAGGGTATGTGATCTACAAGTCCCAGGGGCGC
>JAPUKM010000247.1 GCA_027295645.1 Chloroflexota bacterium
GCGCCACGATGGTCTCTTTACCCGCCCAGCCGCCCAACGGGGTAGTTGTAGGCCGGGGAGACGCTCCCTGAACCCCCGGCAGATCCCGACAGGTCGGGGCTCCGCACTCCCCTGGCAATACCTGCGCTAGGAGTTTGGACAGTACAGCGCCAGGATGACGGGGTTGGTCCCGTCATGGGTGAGGTAGAAGTTGACCATCTGTCCTGAGTCCGTTGCCAGCCAGGTGTTGAGGTCGCTCTCCACCGCTGCGCCGGTGAACAGCTTCACGGTGTACCTCCGGCTGGGGAGTCTGGATCCCTCCAGTGCCATGACTGCGCCTCCACACGATTCTATTCCGGCTTATGGGCTGCCCATCAGGGGAATGGTAGCCAACGGAGGCATTGATGCGCTATGGCGTTGTGGCATACCCGTGTGAATGAGCTATAATAGCGCCTCAATTCGCAGGGTCCGAGCCAAGCGCGGATAGGTAGAGAGATGACCGTTTCTTCAGAGCAGCTCCGGGAGGCCATGGGCAGGTTTGCCACCGGTGTCACGGTGGTGACCACCATACCGGACAACGGCGAAATCCATGGGATGACCGCCAATGCCTTCGCGTCTGTGAGCCTGGACCCACCGCTGGTGCTTGTGAGCATCGCACGCCAGCGCAACACCTACGTCCATATCCAGAGAGGCGGTCGCTTTGGGGTGAATATCCTTGGCCAGAACCAGGAGGCGGTCGCCCGGTATTTCGCCCAGGCGGATAAATCCCCGGGCGAGGAGCCTGAGAATCTGTGGAGGCTCAATGAGGGCGGCTCCCCCAGGATGGAGGAGGCGCTGGTCTTCCTGGAATGCTCTGTGATGGCCTCCCATAGCTACGGAGACCACACCATTTTCATTGCGGAGGTGGAGGAGGTGGAGGTCAAACCCGGACACCCGCTCCTCTTCTACGAGGGTCACCTTCAGGATTTCAAGGAGACTCTTTGAAGGCCGCCACGCGGCCTGGCGTTCCAAGGCCGGCCGGCTAGGCTTCGGGCTGCTGCTCGTCAGTATGATGGCCGTTTTTGTGTCCGTTCAGCTCCGGCTCCTCCACGGATAGTTCAACGGTATCCTCGGGCTGTCCGCTGGCCGCACGGGGCCTGGTATCCCGCGCTGTTCTGACACGCCTCTCCATGGAGGCTATGGACACGACCGAGTCGCCCTCCGGCAGGGTGAAGAGGCTGACGCCCTGGGTGCGGCGGCTGAGCACTCGTATCTCGCTGAGGCCGGAGCGGATCCTCTGTCCGCGCTGCGAGATTATGAGTATCTCTTCGCCCTCCTTGACGACCCTGGCGGTCGCGACGGGCCCGCTCTTCGAGGTGATACGGAAGGTCTTGAGGCCGTATCCGCCACGGGCCTGCAACCGGTAACGGTCCAGCGTGGTGGGCTTACCATAGCCGCGCTGGCTGATCACCAGCAGCTGGCCGTCCGGCACGACCATGTCCATGGCCACGATGGTGTCCTCATCTTTCAGTCGCATGCCACGGACACCCCCGGAGGCCCGTGAGCTCCGACGTACCTGGGCGGCGGGGAAGCGAATGGACATGCCCTGGCCGCTCACCATGATGATATCGTCCTCTTCCGCGCCAAGTCTCACCGACACCAACTCATCACCCGGTTCCATGTCCATTGCGTTGATGCCGTTGACTCTGATGTTGGTGAGGGCGCTCAGGGCCATGCGCTTTATCTCTCCCATGCGGGTAGCCAGGAGGAGGTCACCCTCCTCCTGAAGGGAGGGCACCGTCAGCATGGCCTGGACCGACTCGTCCGCCTTGAGTTGAAGGACTTGGACCAGCGGCATACCTCGCGTAGCACGGGAGGTATCGGGGGGCAGCTCGTACACCTTGGTCTTGTAGACGCGGCCCATATCGGTGAAGAAGAGCAGCAGGTCATGGTTGTCGGTCACCATGATGTGGCGGAGGGCGTCTCCTTCACGGGTGGCCTGTCCCCGCACTCCCTTGCCGCCCCGGTGCTGGAGGCGATAGGTGGTGGTGGGGATACACTTGATGTAGCCGCGCTTGCTCAGGGTGACCACCATCTCCTGGTGGGGGATCAGCTCCTCCTGGGTGAAATCGGTGGGGCCCTCGTTGGAGATGGCGGTCCGGCGGTCGTCGCCGAAATCCTCCTTCAGCTTCGCGGTCTCCTCTTTGACCACCGCAAGCACCTTTGCCGGGTCTGCCAGCATCGTTTGGAGCTCCGCGACGGTCTTGGTGAGGCTTTGATACTCCTCGTCGATCTTGCGCTGCTCCAGGGAGGAGATGCGCCGGAGCTGCATGTCCAGGATGGCCTGGGCCTGCTCATGGTCCAGTGCGAACTGCTCCATTAGCTCCTGGCGGGCCGTATCGGCATCGGCGGCGGCGCGGATGAGCTTGATAACAGCGTCCAGGTTCTCCAGGGCGGTCCGCAGCCCCTCCAGGATATGGACCCTGGCCTGGGCCTTTCTGATTTCGTACTCGGCGCGGCGGCGGACCACCTCGGTGCGGAAGTCGATGTAGTACTGAAGCATCTCCTTCAGGGAGAGGACGCGCGGCTGTCCGGAGACCAGGGCCAGCATGTTGATATGGAACGCCGACTGCAGGGAGGTGTGCTTGTACAGGTTGTTCAGCACCCGCTGTACCTGGGCGTCCCGACGGAGCTCCACCACGACCCGCATGCCGTGGCGGTCCGACTCGTCGCGAATGTCGGAGATGCCGTCGATCTTCTTCTCTTTGGCGAGGTTGGCGATCTTCATCACCAGGGCCGCTTTGTTCACCATGGAGGGGATCTCTGTGACGATGATCTGCCAGCGTCCAGTCCGGTCCGACTCTTCGATCTCCGTCTTCGCCCGGACGACGACCTTGCCCTTGCCGGTCTCGTAGGCCTCTCGTATCCCATCACGGCCAAGGATCACTGCGCTGGTGGGGAAGTCCGGGCCCTGGATGAACTGGATGAGTGTTTCGATGTCGGACTCCGGGTCGTCGATGAGACAGGTGACGGCGTCGCACACCTCGGACAGGTTGTGGGGTGGGATGTTGGTAGCCATGCCGACGGCGATTCCGGAGGAGCCGCTGACCAGGAGGTTGGGCAGTCGTGCGGGGAGGACGGTGGGCTCGGTGAGGGAGTCGTCGAAGTTGGGTGTGAATTCGACGGTGTCACGGTCGATGTCCGCGAGCATCTCCATGGCGATGCGGGCGAGGCGGGCCTCGGTGTAGCGCATGGCCGCCGGCGGGTCGTCATCCACGCTGCCGAAGTTGCCCTGTCCGTCGATGAGGGGGTAGCGAAGGGAGAAGTCCTGGGCCAGGCGGACCATGGCGTCGTAGACGGAGGTGTCGCCGTGGGGGTGGTATTTACCGAGGACCTCACCGACGATACGTGCGCTCTTCCTGTAGGGGGTGCCGGGGCGCATGCCCATCTCTTCCATCGCGAAGAGGATGCGGCGGTGGACGGGCTTGAGGCCGTCCCGGACATCCGGGAGCGCGCGGGAGACGATGACGCTCATTGCGTAGTCCAGATAGGAGCTACGCATCTCGTCTTC
>JAPUKM010000248.1 GCA_027295645.1 Chloroflexota bacterium
ACCTACTGGCTGTTCAAGCGCCGCTTTACCTCCTCCGACAGCTCCCGGGTGGCCAGCGATACCAAGAAGGGGCTGGAGCGTCTCATGAAGATGCACCGCCCCCTTCCCTCGCCGTGACCCGGCTACGGTGCCCCGGTTGCGTCCAGATAGCCCGTCCGTTCCAGGAACGCGAACAGCTCGCCGGCGAACCCCTCCGGGTCACGAGCCGGGTACTGGCCATACGGAAGGTCAATGATCCGCCCCTCGGCGTGAGGAGTCAGCGCCACCGCCTTCTCGTTCCTGTTCCGAAGTAAATCGCCCTCCGTGACCAGGAAGAGGGTCGGGCAGGCGATCCTGGGCAGCGCTCCGACCATATCGAACTGAAAGGCCGCCTGGTACGCCCAGTCGTACCGGTCGGCGGTCCGCAGGAACTCGGTGGCGGCCAGGTGGAGCAGCTCCACCGGCGAGTCGTCACCCCAGATGCGTTGATAGCGGCTCCATAGCCATTTCAGGTGAGCGCCGTCCTGCGAGAGGGTGAACGGCTCCAGGTAGGTCCGCAGCTTATTCTGAGCCTCCTCCTTGTCGTACAGCGGGCAGCCCAGAACCACCAGCGAGTGCACCCGCTCCGGCAGGTCCACCGCAATCTGGATGGCGATGGAGCCGCCCGTGTGGCTTCCCACCAGAGCGATGCGTTCCAGGCCCAGCGAGTCCAGGAAAAGGGTAAGCCGCTCGGCATAGCCCGTGATGGGCACCAACTCCGGCGGCGGGTCGGACGCCCCGTACCCCGGTGTGTCTGGCGCTATGGCCCGCACACGGCGGCCCACTGCGGGTAACGCGGCATCATAGATTCGCCCGGATATCGGGCTCTCGTGCAGCAGCACAACGGGGGGGCCTGTCCCCGCCTCGCGGTAGTGGACCTGGCCAAAGGGGGTGTCCGCGTAGCCTGAGCGAATCTGTGCTTCCATAGATAGAGCCTCCCGGTAATGGAAGCGCCTCTTGTGTCAGGCGCGCAGGAAGTCCAGCCATCCCTCGGTCTTCATAAACAGCTCGGCCCCCTCCTCGCTGACCATCGGCGGGTGAACCGAGCCGGCCTCTCGATAGATGTAGCCCCCCTTGGGAATTCCGCGGTCGCCAATGGCCAGGGAGCCTGAGAGGACGAAGAGCTGCTGAGCGGCCGAATGGCCTCCCGGTCCCTCCTGGCGGTAACTGCTGTCCAGCCTGACCAGGAGCGACTGGGATCCCACGACGGGGTTCTTGCTGAGCACTTTGAAGGAGACGTGGTCCAGGTCGTAGCCCTGCAACGGCCCCTCTGAACGGGCGAACGCCGGGCCGCGCTGCCACGGGACCAGATTGGTGTCAAGACGCTTGACCCAGCCTCGTGGGCCGATGGCGGCGTCATGGTCCGAGTGCAGCTGATTCGTGCCGCACTCCTCATCCGGCCGGACGCGCCGCGAGGATGGGCCGCTCCTTTCCGGTTCGCTGATGCCCTCATGGAACAGGAGCGCATCGAAGCCCTCCGCGCTCTCCACCCAGTGGACCCAGCCGGGAGGGCGCCAGAAGTAGTCGCCCCCCTTGAACTCCCCCTCGCCGTGAATGTAGCACGCACCCTCAAGGAGGAGACACTCCTCAACGGAGTCGTGATAGGAGGGGGTGAGGTCGGCGTAGCCGGGCGTGAGATGGATGCGCTCACCCCGCTTCGTCGTGTCCGGGTCGCTGAGCAGCAGCTTCATGTTGTATTTGGAGAAGGTCTCCTCCAGCTTCTCAGGGGGGCCCAGGTTGGCCCGGAACTCCGGTGCCATCTTCGCGATGCTATCGACACCGTTCTCCCACGCTATGGCCTCGGTATCGACGACGTGGAGATCGGGCATCGGCGTTTCCCCCTTGCTCTGATTCCTGCCCTATTGCAGGCTATCTCTGCGACGGGACGAAGGATAGTGGTTCCCCCAGGTGCCGTCAACCGTTGATCAACGCCACCTTCTCGCCGTTCACGTCAACGGTGTAAGTCGTGTCGGGGTCAAAGTCGCTGCCCAGCGGAATCCTGGTCTCCGTGGTGCCATAGACCTGGGCGCAGATTACGCCGGGGTCCGCCGGCCTCCAGTTGAGCATCTCTATGCTTACCGTATCGCCGCCGCGCTCCAGCCGGTAGCCGGCGAAGGACACGCAGGCGTTGGGAAGGCCGGATACCACCACCAGGCTGTACTGTGGTGGGAAGCTCTCCATGATCAGCAGCTCGACGCTCTCTATGGGAGCCGGCACCTGTACCAGGCCGGGGTCGTGGCTCCTCCGGTCACGCCAGACCACGGTTTCGTCTTCACGCGCCTCCAGGAAATCCGGCACACGCCCGTCTCCCTGGCCGGTGATGCCACCGTCCGGATGGCCGATGATGACGCCGTCCGCATCATACAGGTCGCTGAAGATGTCGCAGCATCGTTGGGGCAGGAAATAAACGGTCTGCCCCTTGTATTCATATTGAGCTATGAAGGCGGGCGGGTTCGCCACCGGTTCGCTCTCCAGCCGCTGAATGAGCTCTCTCAGCCACGGCATAAGAGGTAGAGCCGTCGGCACCACCACTTCCGCCGTTTCGCTGTAGCCCACCACGTCCCGTACCTCTACGGTATGTTGCCCCGGTGTCACGTCCTGGAAGACGTGCTCCAGAATTGGAATGGGAGCATTGACCTGGTCGGGGACTCTGCCGTCCAGCGTTACCTGCACGTCGATGCCCGCAAACACCTGCAGCAGTACCGTCACAGTGGAGCCGTCCACCAGGATGCTTTCAATGGCCCACTCCTTTGCTGGCGAAGGTGTCGCCGTGGCGGTGGACGGAGGTGTCGCGGTGGCTTCGCTACCGCAGGCTGCCGCCAACAGTCCGGTCACCAGGGCAACAATCGAGATGGTTCGTATCATGCATGACTCCTCTTCATTCCGAGTATTTTCTGACCTGTTCCCATCCTACGATTGTGAACGGCTCGTGTCATCGGCAGGGCTACCGATTTCGAGCCTGCTCTTTAGATAAGACGAAAGATGGGTGTGAAAAGTTCCGCGAGTCTCACCGCGGCTATGTGCCCATCTTGACATGGACACCTGTGGCTGATATAAGTCGACCATTCTTGCTTGATGAGGGGATGTGCGTTGCCTTCAACCCAGAAGATACAGTTCGGTTTTGGCTCCCTCCGGAACACCCCTCATGTGGCTGAAGATGCTCGTGAGCTGGAGGAGCTGGGCTTTGACATCATGGGTATGCCTGAGCACCTGATGTCGGGCAACCCGCCGAACAGCACCTGTCTGAGTATTCCCGTTCTTGCGGTGGCCGCCGGTGCCACCCAGCGCATCCGCCTGCTGAGCACCGTGGTCCTGCTGCCCATCTACCAGCCGGTTACTCTCGCCAAGATGGTCGCCGATCTGGACATCGCCTCCAACGGGCGGTACATCTTCGGCGTTGGCATCGGGGGAGAGTTCAAGGACGAGTTTCGGGCCGCCGGCATCCCCGTCAACCAGCGGGGAAGGCGCGGGGACGAAATCCTGACCATCGTAAGGCAACTCTGGACGGAGAAGAACGTCACCTTCAAGGGCAAGTACTATGAGGTCGACGATGTGACCCTCAACCCGCCGCCGCTTAGTAAGCCTCATCCGGCCCTCTGGGTGGGCGGACGCAGGGATGCCGCCATGCGCCGCGCCGCACGCTTCGGCACCGGCTGGCTGCCCTACCTCTACAGCGTGGAGCGCTACAAGGATAGCGTCACCAAGATCAAGCAGTACGCCGCCGAGGAGGGACGTGACCTGACCGATTTCGAGTGGGCGCATCATCAGCAGATCTTCCTGGCCGACAGCACCGAGGAGGGCTATCAGAAAGCGGTTGCCAGCTTTAGCTATAGTACGAGCAGGCCTGTCGACGAATTGATAAAGAGCTACTACTTGTACGGTACGCCCAAGGACATCATAAAAGGGCTGGAGCGGATGGTTGATGCGGGCGCCCGGTTGATCAACCTCCTGACCGGCTTCAGTGATAAGGACAATCCTCTGAACCAGGCCCGCATCCTGGCCAAAGAGGTGTTGCCCCACTTCAAGGGCTGACACTTCAGTGAGGAGTGTGGCCCAACGAACGGAATCTCACCTACCGAAAGGAGAGTCATGGCACTACCACTGTTGAAGGGTGTTCGAGTTCTGGAGTTGGCGCTGCTCATGCCCGCCGACCACGTTGGCGGTATCCTTGGAGACCTGGGTGCCGAGGTGATCAAGGTGGAGCAACCGCCCGGAGGAGACTACGTCCGGCAGCTGGGCGGCGTGCTGGCGCCGGGCATTTCAGAGTTCCACCTGTTCTTTAACCGCAACAAGAAGAGCCTCGCCATCAACCTGCGGACGGAGGAGGGGCAGAAGGTCTTCCACGAGCTGCTAAAGACCACCGACGTGCTGTACGAGTCGGGTGTCCCATCGGCGCGAAACAAGCTGCGTGCGGACTACGAGAGCTGCAAGGCGACCAAGCCGGACATCATCTACGCCTCCTTCCCGGGCTTCGGCGTCGACAGCATCTACAGCCATATCCCGGCCCATGGGTGGGGCGTGGCCGCTCTCAGCGGCAGATCGCCCATTGAGACCCTGCCCGACGGCCGGTTGAAGGTGGGGAAGGGTGCGGGAGGCAGCGGGACCGGCTCGGTCGTCGCCGCGCTGTCGATCGTCGCGGCGTTGAACCATCGCAACCAGACCGGCGAGGGGTGTCACCTGGACATCTCCATGGCCGACTGCTTCATCTTTGACCAGCATTCGGAGGCCTTCAAGGCATTGAACGACTACCCGGTGAAGATTCCCCAGTCGGTGCCGGGACGGTCGGAGCCTGTACGGTTCACCTACTACAAGTGCCAGGACGGTGGTGTGATCGCCTTCCAGGCGGTGGAAAAGAAGTTCTGGCAGAACTTCTGCCGCACGGTGGGCCGTGAGGACTGGCTGGAGCGCGGGGACTGGAACATCAGCGTTGACTACGGCACCGACGACCCGGAGCTGGAGAAGGAGATGAACGCCCTGTTCAAGACGAAGCCTCTGGACGAGTGGATCAAGCTGTTGGGTGACGCGGATGTGCCGGTGGTGCCGGGCTATACGA
>JAPUKM010000249.1 GCA_027295645.1 Chloroflexota bacterium
ACCCAGGGCATCTGCGGGCCCTACGCCTCCCTCCTGCTGGCGGACGCCGGGGCACGGGTGATCAAGGTGGAGCCGCCGGAGGGAGACTACGCCCGCAACTTCGGGGGGCCAATGGTCGACGGCGTGAGCGCAACGTTCTTCCACCTGAACCGAAACAAGGAGGGCGTCCGGCTGGACATCCGGGAGCCTAAAGACCGCCAGCGGTTGCTGGACATACTCAAGAACGCTGACGTGTTCATAGAGGAGGCGGGGAACCGCCGGTTGAAGCGGCTGGGGCTGAGCTACCAGGACCTGGAGAGGGTGAATCCCGGGCTTGTCCACTGCACCATATCGGCCCACGGAACGAAGGGGCCGCTACGCAACCAGCCGGCCTCAGAGCTGACCCTTCAGGCGATGTCCGACCATCTGGCCACGCTGGGCGTTTCCGGCGAGGAGCCGGTGCGGATGGGGCCGGATATGGCCAGCCTGGGGACCTCCCTCTTCGTGGCCAACAGCATCCTTGGAGCCCTGTATCACAAGTGGCGCACGGGAGAGGGCCAACTCATAAGCCTCAACCTGCTGGACACACTCATCCATCAGAAGGGGTTCACCTGGACCTCCATGGTCGGGCCAGACGCCTGGAACGGCCACTCCGAGAACTACTTCAACCCTCCTCACCACGGCTACAGGACCGCCGACCAGCCGATACTCCTGTCCGCCGCGGGCGGCTTCAGCCCAGGCCCAAGCGAGCAGTTCGCCGCCCTGCTGAAGACTCTCAAGATGGAGGAGTACCTGGAGCATCCTCTCTTCCAGCGACCGGCCAGAGAGATCATGGGCTTTGGCGGAGAGGGTACGCTCTCGTTCGAGGCTATGCCCATCTGGGAGAAGGCTTTCAAGAGTTGGAAGTCTGAAGAGCTCCTTGACCTGCTCAACTCGTTGGGGAGCAACTCAAGCCTCGTGAACAGCTATGAACAGCTCTTTGCCCACCCGCAGATGGATGCCATCGGTATGGTGAGGGAGATGAACCACCCTACGCTGGGCAAAGTGAAGTGTTTGATGTCCCCATGGAAATTGGACGGCGTCCCTAAAGCAACCCCCGAACCGTATGTGGAGGAGGGTATCAGATGAAGGCATGCGTACTTATAGAGCCAGGCCCAGCCGAAAATCTAAAGATTCTTGAGGTGAGGGACCCTGGACCTCCAGGAGAGGGCCAGGTGCTGATGAAGGTAGAGGCCAGCGGCATAGACGGACACGACCTGGTTGTCCGCAACGGTACTATGCGTGGTCGGGGTGAACAGCTTGAGGAGATGGAGGTCAAGGAGAACGGTTCCTGGATCAAGAGGCCGGGCCTGATCCTTGGCCACGAGATCGCGGGCACGGTGCTTGAGGTGGGCCCCGGCGTCACCGATCTGGCGGTCGGAGATCGCATAGCCCCCAGCGGCGAGTCAAACTGCGGCGTCTGTGAGTTCTGTCGCACGGGCCTCAGCGTCAAGTGCACAAACAGGGCAATGGCCCACAACGGCTACGCCGAGATGGCGGTGGTGCCGGCGCGGGCGATGATGAAGATACCGGAGGGCATAAGCGCCGCCGAGGCCTGCATAGTACGCTGCGCCATAGGAACCTGCCTGCGGGGCTTCATGCTCGCCGGGGAGGAGCCCAAGTTCCACCACAACATTCTGATATGCGGAGCCGGCGGCGGCCTGGGGATACATGCCCTGCAGATCGCGGCCCTCACCGGAGGGTTCGTGATGGCGACGACGACGTCGGAGCACAAGATAGATATGCTCAAGCGGTACGGAGCATCGGAGGTCATCTACTCCCCGGAGGGGAAGTTCAACGAGCAGGTGATGAAGCTGACCAACGGCAGCGGCGCCGACTACGTGATGGACACCGTTGGCGGCACCACCTTCAACAACGGAGGCTTCCGCTCCCTGGCATACTACGGGCGGTACGTCTTTGTCGGGCAGATCAACGATGAGTTCGCCCGCTTCGCGGTGCCGTACCTCTTCTGGCGAGAGGCGGTCCTCACGGGATGTAACGGCGGGATGTACGTGGATACCCAGCGCGGTCTTGAGCTGATGGCGCAGAAGCGGATAGAGGCCGTCATCTCGGAGAGGTTCAAGCTGGAGGACACTCCCAGGATGCACGGACTCCTGGAGAAGAGGCAGATCACCGGGCGTGCGGTCATAGACTTCACCTAGAGGGTATGGCCTGATAAGGTTGGGCCGGTTTTTATTAGAGGTTTATGATATGGTAGCCCGGCGAAGGAGATGGCGATGACTGAAGAAGAGGTGCGCTCGTCCGCCGAAGAGGAGATGTTCCTTGAGATCGCGGGCGCGGCGGCCACAGAGGGGCTTCCACAAGCATCCGTTGGCCCGAACTGAGTGGTGCTCATTGGACTTGCTCTGGATGAGCGGTTTATGGTGGGGCCAAACGGAGAGATCCTAGACGCTATTTGAGCCAGCGGCCAGAGGGGGGTGCATATTGACGGAAGAGTATACGAGGCCAATCCCAATCCCTGATGCAGCCAGTGCAGCCTACTGGGAAGGGGCCAAGCGCCACGAGCTGACGATCAAGCATTGCAACGACTGCGGGTACTACATCCACTACCCCAAGACCCGTTGCCCGAACTGCTGGTCCACCAATGTGGGTGACGCCGTTGTGAGCGGCCGAGGCACCATCTACACCCTCACCATCCACCACGTCCCCTCCGCTCCGGGCTTTGAGACGCCCTACCCGGTGGCCCTGGTTTCACTGGAGGAGCAGGAGGATGTCCGTATCCTGGCCAACATTGTGGAGTGCCCGCTTGAAGATATAAAGGTCGGCATGCCGGTCGAAGTTGTATTTAAAGATGCCACTCCTGAAATCAGCATCCCTGTGTTCCGCCCTCGAAAGGGATAACCACGTTAGCTCACAAGAAGAGGTGTGAAAAATGAAACTGGACCAGGGCAAGGATAACGCCTGTATCGTCGGGGTAGGACGCAGCATCATCTCACGGGACTCAGGGAAGACCGCCCTCGACCTGGTTACTGATGCCTGTACGAACGCCATTCGGCACGCCGGCCTCACCCGTGACGATATCGATGGTATCGCCACCAACCAGATGTCCGGCGTCAACGGCTACCAGATAAACGAAGCGATGCGCTTCCCCACGGTGAATTGGTACGGCCAGATGGAGATGCCCCAGGTAACGGCCGCCTGGTCCGTGATGGAAGCGGCCATGGCGGTGGAGTACGGCGCAAGCGACTACTGCCTCGTTGTGATGGGGCTGATGAAGCCAAAGGGAGCGGGCTCAAGGCGTGACCCCTTCGCCGGAAGCGTGGGGCCGCCCCAGGTCGGCGGCGACGCCCAGTGGGTGGCGCCCTACGGGGGCAACGGCTTCACCTTCAACCACTTCATGAGCCGGTATATGTATGAATTCAACGCGCCCCGGGAGACCTTCGGTCACATTGCAATCACAGATCGCAAACACGCCATGATGAACGAGCGGGCGATAGTACGGACGCCACTGACCATGGACGATTACATGAGCGCCCGCTGGATCTCAGAGCCGTTCTGCCTCTACGACTGCGACTTTCCGGTGGACGGCTACGCCGCCGTGGTCATCACGAAGCCGGACCGCGCACGCAGCCTCCCCAACAAGCCAGTCCAGATTGTGGCCGCGTCTCAGAACACCGGGCCGCGGACAGACATGTTCCAGTGGGATGACATGACCAACATGGGGTCGAAGTACGCGGCGAAGAAGCTCTGGGAGCTTGTTCCCGGCACGACGCTGAAGGACATCGACGTCGTCATGTGCTACGACGGATTCAGCGTCATCACGGTGATGTGGATCGAGGCGTTTGGCTTCTGCGGGGTCGGCGAGGCCAAGGACTTCCTCAAGGGCGATATGATGCAGCTCGGCGGCTCAGGGATCCCCATGAACACCCACGGCGGCATGCTCTCCGAGGGCCGTGTCCACGGCATGGGGTACATTGCGGAGGCAACTGACCAGCTCATGGGGCTCTGCGGTGAAAGGCAGGTCGCCAATGCCAAAAGGGCGCTGATCGGTCAGGGCGGTTCGGTGCAGAATGCCGACATGCTCCTGCAAGTAATGGACTGAGGCTTGATTTCTGCAAGCCCGCGGAGAAACCTGCTGATACGAATATGCGGTCGATGATGGCGGAGAGCCTTCAAGAGAATTACAGCGGCGTCTTCGGCACACGGGTCGGCTTCGGCCGGAAGCCGGCCGTGGCCGTGGTCGATTTCATAAACGCGGACACCACGCCGGGATCGCCGCTGTACGCCGCTCCGGTAGTGGACGCCGTGCGGGAGACCGTTGAACTGCTGGAGCTTGCCCGCAGGAAGGGCGTCCTGGTGGTCTACACGCGGGTGGTGTACGCCTCGCACGGGATGGACG
>JAPUKM010000025.1 GCA_027295645.1 Chloroflexota bacterium
CAACGAAGGCGTGGCTACAGAGGCAGACCATACATTGGGTATGGCACGGACCGAGGTGACCTGTGCCAAGTGCAACGCGCACCTCGGACATATATTCCAGGATGGCCCACCACCAACCGGACTTCGCTATTGCCTCAATTCAGCTTCCCTACGTCACGAGCCGAGCGCGCCAAGCGAGTAGCGGACACCAGACATAGTGCCGCCGCCCCACGTTCCAGGGTTGATTATCCTTTGATGATCCCTTAAGGCACGCGCAAGCATGCACGCCGTATAATTGGTGTATGTCGAAACTTGCCCGTGGCTCTTTCACCTCGGCCATACTTGCGTTACTGCTAGCTGCTTGTGCGGGGGCTGAACCAACCGCGACGCCCATACCTCCCACGCCAGAGCCAACCTCCACTCCCACGCCAACCTTGACCCCGAATTCCACGCAACCATCGATGCCGGCGCCCTCTCCCACCACCGTGCCGACCCAGGTGCCGGCTCAGACCTCCTCACCGACTCCGACAACGGCACCCACAGCTACGTCATTGCCAACTCCAACAACGGTCCCCACACCCACGCCATTGCCCACACCGACGGTCGAGCCGTGCAGGACCCCATACGTGGCGCAGATCGTCTCAGGGCCTTCGGGCCCGGAGCCACCCCAGGACGGCGACAGGGTCTTCCGGTCACTCACGGTTGACCCGACCAACTCGTCCATCCTGGTTCTCGGCACGGAGCGGAACGGCTTCGTTCGCAGCCTGGACGGTGGCCGGACATGGACGCGTCACCGCGCGGGCTTCCGCCCGGATGGGGACAGCTATCCAGAGATATGGGACATCGACATCTCGCTGAGCGACCCGAACGTGTTGATGGCGGCCACACTGAATTCGCCGGGCCCGCCGACCGGTCCTCTAGGCCAGCCGGGGCTCTACAGGAGCACCGATGGCGGCCAGTCCTGGACTCAGTTGAACTGCGGGTTGACCTCCTCGCGGGTCGTTTCCGTCCGTATCCACCCGTCGAACCCGGATGTCGCTGTCGCTGGTCTGGAAGGTGGCTTCCCCAGCTACACCGACGACTCGAACTATTACCCCGGCGGCATCTTCCGCACGGAGGACGGCGGCGAGAACTGGACGCGTGTGGAGATCGGTCCCGACGATGGGCACAATGGGTTCTCGATCATGCGGCTGGTGCCAACCGACCCACCAACGCTCATCACCTTCGGCGTGAGCCCGGA
The DNA here is from genome assembly GCA_027295645.1 of Chloroflexota bacterium. Taxonomy (GTDB): domain Bacteria; phylum Chloroflexota; class Dehalococcoidia; order Lucifugimonadales; family JAPUKM01; genus JAPUKM01. Next base: position 1,220 of record JAPUKM010000025.1, read on the forward strand.
CGGTCTGAGCAAGAACCTGGGGTTCCTGCGGAGCACTGACATGGGCCGGACCTGGGAGTTCTTCGCCGATGAGTTTCGAAACAGGTCCATCGATAACTTTGGGGTCTCCAGTAACGGCCGGGTGATCTACGCCAGTGAGAGGGACACGTACTTCGGCTGGATCTCACGGGACGGCGGAGAGACCTGGACCCAGAGCGGTATCCACCAGGTCAACGGCCCTATCGCGGTCTCGCCGGTCAACGCTGACCTGGTGCTGTTCGCCTCTTTCAACGATGTGAGACGGTCAACGAACGGGCTTCAGACCGTGCAGGTAGTCATGGACACGCCCAGTTCCATCAGGGAGATCGTGTTCGCGCCTTCGGACCCGAACATTGTGTACGCGGAGACGGACGGCTATGTGCTGTACCGCAGTGACGACGCGGGCTTAACGTGGCGACTGCTCGTCAATATCCGGGACGACGTATTAAACGTTAATTCTTAGGTAGGGCACTGGCGTCTAACATGGCTCGGCGTTCGAGCAATTACCTGGAGCCAGTGTAGCCGCATTCATGTATTCGGCTGTTCATTGCAGGGAGGCAAGGCCCCATAATGTTGTTCTCTGTATTCCTCAATAAGCTCATGTCCACGTAACTCAGCGGCCTCTGTAACCTCCCGACGATACGTCGTAGCCCTTTTTGAGCAGGGTCCTTCGTCGCCACGATGGTGAGATTGAAGTCGGCTCTGAATTGTGTCATCCTCGCCAGAAGCCTGACCAATGTAAATGATGGGGCTTCCGCCATATAGCACGTACACTCCGTGTTCGGCCGGTGCCTTGTCTATATTCACCTGACCAAAGTTGTAGCTTTTGCCACTTATGGGCATGGGCGGGTCCTCCTTCACCGTGGTTGACTTGTATTCCCTGCTATCCAGCCCGTTGGCCCCATTGTTCGTATGAAACCACCTCTTCCAGAGGCTTCCGCATGGCACCTCCGAAATGTTCTCCAGGTCCAAGGTGACCGATAGGAATCAGTCCTGCCGCTATTACATCGTCTGGAATGCCCAGCAACTTCCTGGTCGCCTGATCGTACTCCGGTACGCCGAAGATATTTCCTGTATAGCAGGACCCCAGATCCAGGCCGCGAGCCGCCAGCATCAGATTCTGGATCGCAGGATAGATTGACGCCCCACGTCTAAATGGGTCTCCGGTTCCTGTTTCGATGCAGGCGACTATAAGCACTGGCGCTTCACCTATATGCTGGGCGAAGTCGTAACCAGAGCGGAGGTAGGTGGGAGTCTCAAAATGACCGCCCTGTGTGCGATTGTTCTGGGTGGCTCCCAAGTAGAGCTCGCCGAGCTTTTGCCTCAGTTCTGCACCACGCACAACGAGGAAGTGCCAGGGTTGGCGGTTGCCACCACTAGGTGCGTGGATGGCGGCCGTCAGGATCTTGCGAATGTCCTCGTCAGAGACTGGATCGGGTTCATACCAACGAATGGCCCGCTGGGTGTACATCGCGTCGAATAGGTCCATGGCATACCTCCCTACGCTGCTCTTCCATAGTGAACATATCTGGAGATGCGATTATAGCATCGGGGATGTCCGCACGCACGATCGCGCGATATGCTGTGTGCGGCGCAAGCTAGTATACCGTTGCTACGTGGCGCAGGGGCTAGGTACAGGCTCCAGGATTCAGCTAGGGATATTGGACCAGAGATAGCAGATCATGGCTGCCCAGAAGGTCCCGACCGTGCAGGTCCACCAGCTCGATGAGCACCGCAAGCCCAGCCACCTGTCCGCCCACGGCTTCGATCAGTTGAGCACCTGCGGCCAGCGTGCCACCCGTTGCAAGTACATCATCTACGAGCAACACACGCTCCCCTGGGGCGACGGCGTCGGTGTGCACCTCCACAGCTGCCTCGCCATACTCCAGTGCATATTCGACGCTGTGCGTCGTGAACGGGAGCTTTCCCTTCTTACGCACGGGGACGAGCGGTTTCCCAAGTTGCAGAGCCAGAGGTGCGGCAAATAGAAACCCACGAGCCTCGATCCCGAGGATTACATCCACGGGCCTGTTCCTGTAGTGATCCGCAAACCTGTCGATGACGTAGCGAAATGCGGCCGGAGCCTTCAGGAGCGGAGTGATATCTTTGAAGAGTATGCCCGGCTCAGGGAAATCCGGGACGTCTCGGATGAGGTCTTTCAGGTTCATTTGGCACTCCCAGCGGGAATCTTAAGATTATTGGGCCGCCCTGTCCACCACATAGTTGCCTTTGGGAGCAATCGCGAACGCTTCCGACTTCAACCTCTCCTGCAGGGTAGTATCTGAGCAGCATCTATCGAGCAAGCGGGCCGATATCCATAGTGGCCACATGCATGGGAACACACCAAGCTAGCACTGGCCTGACCACACCAGCCCTGTTATGGTTAACCACTCAAAAGGAGATAGCTTCATGGCAGAGCAAGTATCGTACCAGGGTCTGAATCCGCTGACACTGCTGGAACGCAGCGCTTTCGTCTACCCCGACAAAACCGCCGTGATATATAACGACCGGCGGTACACCTATGCCCAGCTCCACGATCGTGTAAGGCAACTTGCCGGAGCACTCTGGAAAGTGGGCGTCCAGAGGGGCGACAAAGTCGCATTCCTGGTCCCCAATCTGCCGCCTATGCTGGAGGGCCACTTCGGGCCGTTGCGCTTGGGAGCGGTCCTGGTGGCCCTCAACACCCGCCTTTCGCCACGGGAGCTCACTTATATCCTGAACCACTCTGAGGCAAAGGTATTGGTGTTCGACTCAGAGCTGGCGCCCATTGTGCGGGCCTTTAAGGATGACGTTCCCGGCATCGAAACCTACGTCCAAGTGGTCGATGTGGCCCCCAAGGCGGAGGACATTCCGGGACTGGACTACGAGTCCTTCATCGCTTCGGCTCCTGATGAGGACCACCGAGTTGAGCTGGACTCGGAGCTTGACACAATAGCCATCAACTACACCTCCGGCACCACGGGCATGCCCAAGGGGGTGGAGTATCACGCCCGCGGAGCCTACCTTGCCGCCTTGGGTGAAATCTTAGAGATGGGAATGAACTGGCGGAGCACGTACCTCTGGACTCTGCCCATGTTCCATTGCAACGGCTGGTGCTTCACCTGGGGCGTGACCGCAGTTGCTGGGACCCATGTCTGCCTCCGGCGAGTGGACCCGGAGCAGGTGTACCGGCTTATCCGGGAAGAGGGTGTGACCAACTTGTGTGCGGCCCCTACCGTCCTCACCTCACTCTACTCATCGCCTATGGCCAAGGGGCAAGACCTGTCAGGCCTCACCATCGGCACTGCCGGAGCCCCACCGGCGCCCCAGGTTATCCGAACGATGGAGGGAATGAGCGCTCGCATACTCCATCTCTACGGACTTACAGAGACCTATGGGCCGCATACCATCTGTGCTGAACAGCCCAGCTGGGACGGGCTGCCCACGGATGAGCGCGCCGTCTTGAAGGCCCGCCAAGGCGTCTCTTTTATCATGACTGAGCCTGGCCTACGGGTGGTGGACGAGCAGATGAATAATGTGCCACGGGACGGCCAGACGATGGGAGAGGTGGTGATGCGGGGTAACAACGTGATGTCAGGATACTTCAAGGACCCGGAGGGTACCGCCAAGGTGTTTCAGGGCGGCTGGTTCCACTCGGGCGACCTGGCGGTCTGGCATCCGGATGGCTACATTGAGCTTCGGGACAGGGCCAAGGACGTTATCATCTCTGGCGGTGAGAATATCTCTAGCCAGGAGGTGGAGAAGGTCATTATGGAACATCCCGCCGTGCTAGAGGTGTCCGTTATCGGCGTACCGGATGAGCAATGGGGGGAGGTTCCTAAGGCCTTTGTGGTACCACACGCCGGGGCCGAGATCACGGGAGAGGAGATCGTTCAGTTCTGCCGTGACCGTATCGCCCACTTTAAGTGTCCAAAACACGTGGAGTTCGGGGAGCTACCGAAAACAGCGACCGGCAAAATCCAGAAATTCCTGCTGCGTGAGAAGGAGTGGCAGGGCTATGAAAAGCGTATCCACTAAATCCAATCAGGTTAGCCGTCCCAGATCAAGCGGGGGTGGTAATCGTGGTGCAGTTTCCTGGTGAGACCCGAAG
>JAPUKM010000250.1 GCA_027295645.1 Chloroflexota bacterium
GAGGATGTTTCGACTGAATTTGGCTGACGGATCGCGGAAGGGCACCAGGGCGGCGCCACCGCCACCGGCCTGAGGCTGAACGGTCAGCGGGGAGCTGGGAACGATGTCCCGCCTGCTCTCCAGGCCGATTCCGAGGGCCGGGTCCAGGCCGTTGGTGATGAGCCAGGACCTTCCGGACAACAGATTGCGGACATATTTGGATGGCCCCGCTAATTCGTCGGGTGCCAGCCTTCGAATATCTCCGAAGGTGCCTTCGTCCGCCAGGATGGCCTGCGTGGACATCAGGGAGACCAGGAGTGCCAGTGAGAGTGTGGCGACCAAATGCCAACGATGCGTCATCTCTTCCTCACCCTCCTTAGGGAACGGCCTACCCGATGGCGCTGCCAACGCCTCTTACGAACTGTCCGGGGCATCACGGTAGATGTAAAGCCCCGGGCGGGCAAGCATCGAGTATAGCATATTGCACTTCGACGTTTGCGGTGCTCCAGGTCTCCGGCCACTAGCTCTTTTACGGTCGGGCGGAGACTTGTGGATTTTTAGATGCGGATGACGGCCGTCAGGTTCACGGACTCGGGTTTTTTGGGCTGGTTCCGGTCGGTTGCCTGTGATACTGTATTTGCAGCGGCCGTGAACCCCATCGCCCTTGGAATGATGGGGGCTCTTTGAAACCTCTTGCCCATCTACAACATCTAAGCAGTAGTTATAACTTCACGTAGGGGATAGACCGTGCGACGCTTTTATCTGTTGGGGCTTGTCCTGGCGGTGGTCGTCATTGCCTGTGAGCGTTTCGACGAGACGCCAGCGTCCACCGTGGCACCGGCCACTCCCACGCCGACCGCAGAGCCCACCCCGACGCTTGGTCCTTCACCCACACCATCGCCAACGCCCCGTCCCTCACCCACGGCCACATCCTCGCTTTTGCCTACGCAGACACCCTCGCCTACGTCCACTCCCGCCCCTACTCCCACTCCCGCTCCCACGTCTGCGCTACCCACGCCCTCCGTGCCGATTATCCCCAGCAACTTTGAGACCCACCGGGACGAGATATTCGGCTTTGAGGCCAGCTACCCGTCCGATTGGGAGGCGGTGGAGGCCAGGAATCCACCCCAGCTTGCGCGGATTGGGTCTGTGGAACCGGGAGGGGTCCAGTCCTTTGTATTCCTCCTGTACCAGGCCAACATCCTGTCTCCGGATGCGGTGGTGGATAGCCAGCTCCCACAGTTTCTGGACCGGCCCGGCTTCCGGCAGCTGGCGGAGGAGGAGCTTGTCCTTGAGGACGGTACTCCATCATTCAGGATCATCTACGAGTGGCGCGACACCGATGGGATGCGCCAGGGCAGCCTCTTCGGAACTGTCCGGAGGTCTCAGAACTTCGTCATTGTCACCGAGGCCCCCCAGGACGTGTACCAGGCGCGGGCCGAGGATATCCGTGCCTTCCTTTTCAGTTTCCGCATCACGGAGGCAACGCCCCTCGGCATCCCTCGTGACCAGGCGCTCACTCTCTTCTTTGACGATGGCCCGATCATCCTGGACCCGGCCATTGCCCAGGAGAGCCAGTCCATCCAGTACATTGTTCAGATCTTCTCCGGCCTGGTGGCCTTTGACGCCGACCTGAACCTGACGGCAGACCTGGCCGCGGAGTGGCAAGTCTCCGAGGATGGCACCACGTATACATTCACGCTTCACGAGAAGGCGCGCTTCCACGACGGCCGTCCGGTGACGGCCGGTGACGTGAAGTACTCCTGGGAACGGGCGGCAAACCCGGCCAACAACTCTCCCACGGCGAAGACCTACCTGAACGACATTGTCGGTATGCAGGAGGTCTTCGACGGAGTGGCCCTGGAGGCCTCCGGTATCGAGGTTGTAGACGAGCGGACTCTGCGCGTTACGATCGATGCCCCCAAGGCCCACTTTCTCTCCAAGCTGGCTCACCCCGCCACCTATGTGGTGGACCGGAACAACGTTGCCGAGGATATCTTCTGGTGGACGGAGCCCAATGGGACCGGTCCGTTCAAGCTCAGGGAGTGGGACTTTGTAACGATGTTCGTTCTTGAGGCCAACCAGGACTACTACGGCACGCCGCCGCAGGTCCCCTTCGTTGTGTTCCGGCTGTACGGCGGAAATCGCCTCCTCATGTACGAAAATGGGGAGATTGATGTGGCGACTATCTTTGGTGAGGAGGTCCGGCGGACGGCGAGCCCAGAGAACCCGCTGAACGACCAGGTGGTGGTGACCCCGGAGCTGGCCGTCTTCTACGTGGGATTCGCCTCGGCTAAGCCGCCCTTCGACGATCCGATGGTGCGCAGGGCCTTCACGCTGGCCGTGGACCGGGAGGCGTTGGTCAATGACATCTACGCGGGCACCAGAGAGGTGGCCCAGGGCTTTCTCCCCCCGGGCCTGCCCGGCTACGACCCCTCCAGTCCTCCCATACTCTTCGATCCCGTGGAGGCCAGACGTCTCCTGGCAGAGTCCAGCTACGGCGGTCCCGATGGGCTTCCACCCATCCTTTACACCACCTCCGATGCCGGTGGTCGAGCCTCCAGTCTTGTCGAGAGCCTCCTCAGTATGTGGCGGGAGAATCTCGGCGTAGAGGTGGGCGTGCGTCTCCTGGACCCCGCCACCTACTTCTACGGTCTGCAGGACCGGCTGGACAACCTGTTCGACTACGGGTGGATCGCCGACTATCCGGACCCCCATAACTTTGTGGACGTCCTCTTCCGCACGGGGACGGACAATAACGTGGGCAACTACAGCAGCCCAGAGGGGGATGCGCTCTTGGATGCGGCCCAGGTGGAGCAGGACAACCAGCAGCGGCTGGAGCTGTACCGCCAGGTGGAGCGGCTCCTGGTGGAGGATGCCGCCGCCATTCCGCTCAACTTCGGACGTTCCCATGTGCTGGTCAAGCCCTACGTGAAGGACCTGATATTGACGCCCTTTGGCCACATCGATCTGAGCCGCGTATCGCTGGACCCGCGCTAGGCTACCCGTACGCTGAGCTACGATTCGCTGTGTTGCTCCTCAATGGGGGTTGGCTGCCGGGCGTACAGGATGTTCAGCAACGGCGGCACCACCAGGGTGGTCGCAATGGACATGAAGACCACCGCGGAGAAGAGGCGCGTGTCAATGGCCCCCGCGGATATGGCGATGCCCGCCACGATGAGTCCCACCTCGCCGCGAGGCACCATCCCGACGGAAATGATCAGCACGGAGCGCACCTTCATACCCCAGCCGGCTATCCCACCTCCGATCAGCTTCCCCGCTATCGCCAGAAGGGTCACTCCGATCGCCAGCGCCACGACCTCACCATCTCGGAACACCCCCAGGTTCACCTGGGTTCCAATCAGCACGAAGAAGAATGGGACCAGGAAGTGGTAGATGGGCCGCATCCGCTCGTTCAGGGCCTCCCTTTCCGGGAACTCGGCGAACACCATGCCCGCAAGGAAGGCGCCGATGATGGCCGCAAGCTGAAAGAAGCTGGCCAGGCCCGCCAAGCCCATCATAGCGCCCAGGGCCACCACCAGCGGCGCATCCGGCAGGTGCAGCCTGGAGAGGTTCGGATGGTACCGGACAAACACCCGGCGGCCAACCAGGATCACCAGCGCGATGAACCCCAGCGCCAGAGCGACGACCAGGGCAAAGTCCCCCGCAGAAACAGTCTCCGTGCCCGCAGTGCCCGTCACGACGGTAAGGAGCAAAAGCGCCAGCACATCATCTATCACCGCGGCCCCCAGGATGATCCTGGCCTCTATGGAGCCAAGGACGTTCAGCTCCTGAAGCACCCGTGCGGTGATGCCGACGCTGGTGGCCACCATTGCCGTTGCCACGAAGACCGAGCTTATGTTCGGCTCATCCATGACCAGGCGCATGAAGCCGTACCCCAGCCCGAACGGCACCACTACGCCAAGGAAGGCCACAGCCGTCGCCCGTGGCCCCACCCGTATCAGGTCGGAGAGGCGCGTCTCCAGCCCCACCACGAACAGGAGGACGATCACCCCAAGCTCACCGACGCTCTCCAGCACCAGGTCCAGCGCCTCCTTGGCCGTGGTCTTGTCATGGAAGACCTCGATCAAAGAGCCGCTGGG